>DATCYH010000233.1:0-2368 GCA_036570405.1 Nocardioides sp. | reverse complement strand
GCACGCCGTCGCGGGGGTCGCACTCGGTGCAAGCGCTGGCACCCTCATGGTGAGAGTGCCAGAACAGACGCTAGCACTCTCCTCAAGTGAGTGCCAGACTCGGGGGTGAGCGCGTTCCGATTGCGCCCAGGTTCAGCCTTCTCGTGGAGCTTTCGTCCGCAGGGAACCGGAGAACCGAATCTCCTCGGCTGGCGATCCGTCACCGCTGACCAGTTTGCCGGCGTAGGTCCGATCCAACGCCAAGTCCTCCGGTGCACCCCGGGACAGGAACACGTAGCGGCCGCGGACGTAGCCGCCGCTGGTCTCCGGGTTGAGCACCTCGACCGGCTCCGCACCGCCCAGGGTCATCGACCTCTTTCCGGAGATTCGGTAATAGCCGTAGGTCCCGCCTTCACCCCTGATGTCGAACGTGGGCGGGTACCGGTCGAAAACGTCCAGAACGATCCAGGTGCTCCCCTCCTCCTCCACCCAGCCCAGCGCCGGGAGGTACGGCGTGACCAACACATTCTCGATCTCGCAGGAGAACCCCTCATTCGTCTCGCCTCCCCCATCGGGGCCCTCGAAGGTGCACGCGCGCTCGGAGAGAAGTCCGGCGACACCGGGTGACTCATACAAGGGGGCCGCGACACCGGCGTCGATCTCCTGCTTCTCGACGTCCATCACCTGCACCAGGCCGTCGTACTCGACCTCGACGCTGAGCTCGCGTGCCTTGCCCTCCACCACCACGAACCAGTTCCGCGCCCCGGCAAGTGTGTGCTCGCCTTCCTCGGTGACCGGCAGTGCATAGCGTCGCCCATCGGAGACGAGAGTGACCCGGGGAAGCAGCGATTCGGCCCGGTTGCCATTGACCACCCGCCAGGAGACGGGGACGATTCGGTTGCCCCGTTCCGTCTTCTCGTCGTCGATCGGGTATCCGTTCTGATCGCCGCGTTCGATGTCTCGCTCAGGCTTCCCGACAGTGATGTCCAGTGCACGGTCACCGGGCAGCATCACCCGTGCCGTCTTGCCAGTGGCCTGAAACGTGGCCTCGAAGAGCTCACCGGGGCGAGCTGCGCCCCCCAACGGTGCGAACCACACCAGCAGCCCGACCACCACGGCCAGCACGACGGCTGCTCCGACACCGATCCGCAGTCGGTTCACAGCTCGACCTCCTCATCAAGGGTGGCAGTGCCCTTGCCCGTGAAGGAGATCGGCGATGCGTCGCCCATGGAGGTGAAGCTGACCTGCACCGAGAAGTCGTGTGTGACTGCGTCAGGGACCTCGAAGACCAGGGTCCGGCGGCGCTGTCCGTCCTCGTCCTCCGGACTCTGTTCATCCTCGAGGACCGAGACCGGCGCCAAGCCGTCCACCGTGACCGGGCCGGGCTTGTCCGTGAGCTTGCGTTCGTCGCGCAGGGTGCTGGCTCGGGTGCTCACGCGGACGACCACGAACTCCTTGCCCTTCGGCGCCCATCCCACCCCGGGCACGTAGGGCAATCCTGATTCGAAGTCGATGAAGCAGTGCATGTAGTTGTCGGCGAGGTCGTCCTCAAGGTCATGACAGGTGGCGTTGCGTGACTCGATGGGGATCCGGCTGTAGGCCGACGCGACGCTGGGCTTCACCTTCCCGGTCTCCGGGTCGACCGATTGGGTCAGTCCGTCGAACTCCACCTCGACCAAGAAGTCCTCGGCTGTGGGGACCGAGACCCACGCGGATCCTGTCCACGCACTGTTCTTTGCGGCCTTCAGCCTGGTCCGATGACCGTCCTGCACGATGCTGACCACCGGCTGCTTGACCCTCGACTCGTCCTGAGGGGGAAGGACGCTCTGCCGTGGCTTCGCAAAACCGCGGTTCAGCCGCCAGGCCACTCCTCGCAGCTCGGTCCCGTCAGCAGGGCGTACGTCGTCCGGGCCCGCCACCATTTTCGAGTCCGCCGAGGTCTTCGCCTCGGTGACCACCAGGTCGAGCCTCCCTGTCGGCAACCAGACTTCGGCGTTGACCCCGGCAAAGTCGGCGGTCCGCGCCGGCTCAACGATGCTGCCTGCCTCCAGCGTCGTGGCTCCACCGCAGCTTCCGAGAAGACACAGCAGCACGACACACGACGCGAGTGGAAGTCCGAAGAGTCTGCGCATGGCGGGGTTCCTACCCGCCTCGATGCCATCTCAAGCACCAGGTGGGCAAGGATGTGTCCATGGACCTCGCTACCTTCGAATGGCTGCTCACCGATGACGGCCAGCATCTGCTCGAGGCAGCCACCCATGCGTACGTCGACCACGCCGGCGATCCGGTCCGCTCTGCTGCAGCCGTGCGCAAGATCGAGCCCGATCCGGATCGCTCCGCTGCCGCCCTGACCCAGGTCGGTCTCCGGGCACGCGGGGTGGCGAAGCTC
>DATCYH010000232.1:0-1554 GCA_036570405.1 Nocardioides sp. | reverse complement strand
CCCGACCGGTGAAGGTCACCGGAGATCTCCGACAGCTCCAGACAATCCACCGGCAGCTCTTCCAGGACGTCTACGACTGGGCCGGCCAGCTGCGCACAGTCGACATCCGCAAGGGCACCGACCCGGGCGCGGAGTTCTTCATGCCCGTGTCCCGGCTGGAGTCCGGCGCGGGGTTCGCGTTCGCGGAGCTCGCGGACGAGCACCAGCTGCACGGCCTGGACCGTGACCGGTTCGTGGATCGCCTGGCGCACCACTACGACCAGGTGAACTACCTCCACCCGTTTCGGGAGGGCAACGGCCGCACGCAACGAATCTTCTGGACGCAGATCGCCGCCGGCGCCGGATTCGACCTCGACTGGAGCCGAGTCACCGGGGCGGAGAACGACCAGGCGTCACGTAGCGCTATGGAACGCCAGGACTTCACCGAACTGCGCGGGATCTTCGACCGCATCGTGCAGCCCGCCGCGGGAGGCCGGCTCACCCCGGAACGGATGGAGCAGCTGCGCGCGTTCGCCAACCTGAGCAGCAGCGTCGCGCCGGGACGCTCCGCACCGTCGACGTCGACGGGCCGCTCGCGCCGGCCGACGACACCCGGCCGAGAAGCGGAACAGGGGAGGGACCTATGACCGTCGTCGGATATGCCCGAGTGTCCAAGCGTGAGCAGAACCCGAAGGCCCAGGAGGCCGAGCTGCACGCGGCAGGAGCGGAGCGCGTGTTCGTCGACCACGGCGACTCCAGCCGGGTCAAGGACCGCCCGCAGTGGGTCGCGTGCATGGACTACCTCCGCGCCGGCGACGTGCTGTTGGTGCGCCGCCTCGATCGGCTCGGCGGGACCGAGCGCATCCTGATCGAGACGCTGCACGAACTGGAGGACAAGGGCGTCGACATCAAGAGCCTCACCGAACTGGTGATCGACACCACGACCCCGATGGGCCGAGCCCTGTTCGGCATCGTCGCCGTATTCGCACAGCTGCGCGTGGACACGATTCGGGAGAACACCCGGCTGGGTTTGGAGTACGCACGCGCCCAGGGTCGCGTCGGTGGGAGGCCAACGGTGATGAGCGCTGAGCGGGTCGAGGTCGCTCGGCAGATGCGCGCTCAGAACCCCCCGGCGACGTGGGAAACGATCGCTAAGACCCTCCACGTCAGCTCCGCGTCCGTGCGCCGCGCTATGGCTCAGCCAGAAATGACAGCTAGTGAGCGCCAGCATGGCGCGGCTACGCTCCAGGCATCTGCTCCCTACGACCAGCAATAGACTTACTCGCGTCCAGCCGTGCCAGGGCGCGTTAGCGAACGCTGTCGTTGCGCAGCCGCACGGCGATCCACAGGCCACATCGGCGACACAGGTAGGCCGCTCCGTCGCGCAACTCATGCAGCTTGAACCGCGGCATCGTTCTGCCACAGCATGAGCACTGGGTGGCCGTGTCAACGTTCATTCGAGCTCATCGCGTCAATATCTGCTCGGTAATCGGTAGCCGGCAGTCCAAGCCCAGCCAGCCGATGCCGCGTATACGCCAGGCCGATTCAACCTCGGTTCCGTGTGGCGAACGTAAT
>DATCYH010000231.1:0-1856 GCA_036570405.1 Nocardioides sp. | reverse complement strand
CGTGATGCTCGTCAACCAGGCTCGCGAGCTTGAACAGCAAGCCCGCGCGCTGGACCGGGAGCAGGTCGGCCCATGCGGGGTTGCTCAGGGCTGCTCGCGCTGCGGCGACAGCCGCGTCCACGTCACTCCGGTTGGCGGTTGGGACGGTCTCGATGACCTGTCCGCTGGAGGGGTCGACGGTGTCGATCGCGGAAGTTCCGGAGGAACCGGTCCATTCTCCATCGATGAAGAGCTTGCTTGCCATTCCGGTGTCCTCCTGCGCTGCGGTGAGGTCGGCGAGTGCCGCTGATCGGTGCGCCGGAGAGGGCGCCCACTCGATTCTGGAGCGGGAACCAACCGTTGACTTGGCCCGCCGTGATCGACACTTGGCGTAGCGCGAACGGTTCCGCTCCCGCACTTCCGCCGGCCTTTCAGATTCTCAGAATGAGAAGGAGCGCCGCCGTCGCGAGATCCCCTCGCGAGGCGCACATTCGCCACTGGGAGGTAGCGTCATGACGCTGAATGCCGACGTAATCGTCGTCGGAGCCGGGTCCGCCGGTTCCATTCTCACCCGCCGCCTCGTGGATGCCGGCAAGTCCGTCCTGCTCTTCGAAGCCGGCGACGAGGACACCAATCCCGCGATCCACGACGTGATGCGCTTGGCTGAGCTCTGGATGAGCCCACAGGACTGGGGATACTTCACGGTGCCGCAGAAGAATGCGGCCGGACGTGCCCTGCACCTGCCGCGTGGCAAGGTGCTCGGCGGCTCACATGCGCTCAACGCCTGCATCTGGGTTCGCGGGGCCGTCGAGGACTTCACACACTGGCAGAAGCTGGGCGCCACCGAATGGGGCTGGGAAGACGTCGCCCCCGTGTACGACCGGATCGAGGCGTACGACGGGCAGCCCGCCACGGGCCGTGGGACCGACGGCTTGCTGGACATCAACGTCTCGTACACCCTCGACCCGATCCAGCAGTCCATCCTCGACGCATCGGTCGAGGCCGGTCTGCCGCTCAACCCGGACTACAACAGCGGTCATCTCGATGGCGTGGCGAAGATGCAGTTCAACATTCGCGGCCTCGAGCGCTGGAACACCTACAAGGCGTACCTCAAGCCGGTCCGCGGGCAGGAGAACCTCCAGATCGTCACCGGTGCCCGGGTCAATCGGCTCATCGTGGAGGACGGTGTGGTGAGCGGCGTCGAGGTCGACGTGCAGGGCGTCCCGACCGAGGCGTACGCCGCCGAGACGATCCTGTGCGCGGGCGCGCTGGACTCCCCCCGCCTGCTGCTCCGCAGCGGCATCGGGCCGGCGGACGAGCTCCGGGCGCTGGGCATCGCGATCGAGCGCGATCTGCCCGGCGTGGGGCGCAACCTGCACGACCACCTCATCGCTCCGGTCATCTTCGAGACGACGACACGGGAGGTCGGCCCGCCGACGCCGGGACTCGCCGCCTGCCAGACGCACCACTTCTGGCGGAGCCGCGAGGGGCTCGACTCCCCTGACACCCAACCGATCAACTTCGGCGTTCCGATGTACTCCGAGGAATGGATGAGCGGGCCGGAGTTCGGCTTCTCGCTCATGGCAGGTCTGGTCCGGCCCGAGAGCCGTGGTTCAGTCACACTGACGGGTCCGGGTGCCAACGATCCTGTCGCGATCGACCTCAACGTCTTCGACGACGAGGCCGACCTCGATGCCCTCGTCGCCTCACTCAAGAAGTGCCGGGAGATCGGGCGACAGCCGGCGTTGGCCACCGAGTGGGGAGCCCGCGAGATCTACCCCGGACCAGGGCTCGAGTCCGACGAGGAGCTCCGCGACTACGTACGCCGGACCGCGATCACGTACCACCACCAGGTCGGCACGTGTGCCATGGGAACA
>DATCYH010000230.1:0-3225 GCA_036570405.1 Nocardioides sp. | reverse complement strand
TGCCGCTGGTGGCCGCCGGCGTCCGGCTCTCGTTGGTGCAGATCTGGGCGACTGCCACGATCGCGGCCCTGGTCTCGGGGCCCGGCCTGGGCAACGTGATCGCCAGCGGGTTCTTCAACGGCAACTACCCCAAGGGCCTCGGCGGGGCGATCGTGGTGGCTGTCGTCGCCCTGATCCTCGAAGTCGTTGCCGCTATGCTGCAGCGTGCTGTGAGCAGCAGCGAACGACCGGACACGCGTGGCACTGCGCCGCGGGACACAGAAGGCGGCATCGATGCGACTACGACGGATCCTGACGGCGGCAACATTGACGCTCTCTTTGGCGGGGGTCACGGCCTGCGCGGGTGACGACCTCAGCAACGAGGACTCGGGTGGCGACGGCTCAAAGGGCACCATCGTGCTCTCCGGGCAGAACTTCGACAGCGCGACGGTCCTGTCGAACCTCTATCGGATGCTGCTCGAGAAGGGCGACTACGAGGTCGACACCAAACTGGTCGCGACCCGGGACCTCTACATGCAGCAGATGCCCGACGACGTCGATGTCGTCCCCGAATATGTCGGGGGACTGGTCGACTTCCTCAACACGACGCAGAACGGTGCGGACGCGGAGCGGGTCACCACGGCCGACCTCGACGAGACGCTGAAGGCCGCCGAGCCGCTGCTGGACAAGGCCGGAGTCAGCCTGCTCGAGCCTGCCCAGGCCACGGACGCGAACGCGTTCTTCGTCAGCAAGGACTATGCGGACGAGCTCAAGCTCGAGAAGCTCTCCGACCTCAAGGGCAAGTCCGTCGTGCTGGCCGCGCACCCCGACTGCGCACCTCGTGCGGACTGCGCCAAGGGGCTCGAGGACGACTACGGCATCAAGATCTCCAAGGTGCTCACCACCGGGTTCGCCACGGATGCGACGTACAAGTCGGTCCTCGACGGTGAGTCCCAGCTCGGCCTGACCAGCACCAGCGACGGCACCCTCGAGGAGCAGGGCCTGGTCCTGCTCGAGGATGACCGCGCGATCCAGCCGGTGCAGAACCTGGTGCCGGCAGTCAGCAAGAAGTTCCTCGCCAACCACCCCGACGTCGCCGACATCCTGAACGCACTGATGGAGGTGCTCACCACCGAGGACCTCGTCGAGCTGAACCGCCAGGTGTCGGTCGAGCGGGTCAAGGCGGCGGACGTGGCGCGCAACTACCTCGAGGCCAACGACCTGCTCTGAGGCCCGAAGCCGGGCCCCGACGCCGGGCTCCGCGCCGTCAGCGCAGCAACTGCTCGGCGATCACCAGGTCGAGCGGCGTGGTGATCTTGATGTTGCGCTCACTGCCCTCGACGAGCGCGACCCTGACATCGGGCAGATAGCGGCGTACGACGGTGGCGTCGTCGGTGGGTACGAACCGCGGGTCGGCCAGGGCGAGCTCGTGCGCACGGCGGATCACCGGTGCCCGGAAGCCCTGCGGCGTCTGCAACCGGCGCAGGTCGGCGCGGTCCGGAGTCTGGTCCATCGACCCGTCCGCGGCGGTGGTGATCACCGTGTCCGCCGAGGCGATGGCGACGGTGACCGCGTCGTGGTCCGCCAGGGCGCTGAGGCATGCGGTGATCGTCGCTGCGTCGAGGAGTGGTCGGGCGGCATCGTGCAGGAGGACGAGTACGTCGTCATCCAGCGCGGCCAGTGCCGCCCGGGTGGTCGCGTCCCGGGACTCCGCGCCGGGCAGCACCGCGGTGACCTTGGCGTGCGGCGCGGCCAGCTCGCGAGCGGCCTCGAGGTGTGTCGGCACCATCATCACGACGATCTCGTCGATCCCCGGGTGCGCGTCGAAGGTGGCCAGGCAGTGGGCCAGTAGCGGTTTGCCGGCGATCTCGAGGAGCTGCTTGGGTAGCCCGGCACCGACCCGCGAGCCGACGCCGCCCGCAAGCAGAACGGCAACGGTCCTCACTTGCGGCTCTCGATGCGCGGTGGTCCGTCCTCCACGAAGAGCGTCGCCTCGCAGGCGTCGGCGAGCGCATCGAGGGCAACGTCGGCGAACAGGTCGCGGGTGCCGTCGGGGATCGCCGGGCCGCCGGCGGCGCGCAGGGTGCCGGTGAGGGGACGGGCCGAGGACAGGTGGTTGTGCTCGATCACGATCGCCTCACCGGAGGCCAGGCACCGCAGCACGTCGCGCCATGCGGCCTCGCGGGTGGTGCCCACCTCGGCTCGCGCGAAGTCGCCCTCCAGCGGCCAGTGCCGGTCGAGCCACTCCCTGAGCGTGGGTGGGACGCCGGGGTCGTCTAGCACCAGCCCGAGGGACTCCTGGCCGGAGATCGGGTCGACGTGCACCACCCGGGCGCGGTCGTCGTCATCGGCCTGGACGACATGTGCCGGGACGTGGGAGAGCCAGTCGATGGCGACGACGATGCCACTGAAGCCGGTCGGCACGTCGGGCCGCAGGGAGACACCGGGCAGCAGGTTGCTCAGCTGCGGAGCCAGCACCCCGGCGGCGCCCAGCAGCACCGCGTGCTCATGCCCGGACATCCGCGGGACCAGGAAGTCGACGAGCTCGGCACGGTCCCTGGTCAGTGAGACCGGGTGGTGCCGCAGATAGCCGGACTGGCCGTAGAGCGCTGAGTCCCACGCCTGCTTCCACGTGGGCTGGGCAGTGCGCGGCGGCAGCGCCGGCATGCCGAGACTGGTCGAACCCATGCTCGGGAGGGTACGCCGCCGGCTCACCGGCCCTGTGACCGAGGCCACCGAGCACCCCGGTTCCCTGCTCGGCGGGGCAGGCGTACCGTTGACGCGAACCTGAAGGCACACCGTCTGGTACCCACACCGGCCGACTCGAGATCGAGGCGGACATCGGCGGGACTGGAACGAAAGGCTTGCAGCATGACTGGACCACTGAACCGCGCGCGCATCGGCGTCGTCGGTGCCGGCCGCGTCGGCGCCGTCCTGGCCTCGGCGCTGCGCAGTGTCGGCCACGAGATCGTCGCCGTCGCCGGTGAGTCGGACGCATCCCGCGATCGCATCGACGCGCTGCTGCCGGGCGTCACCATCGCCAAGCCGAGTGCCGTGGCCCGCGCCTGCGACGTACTCCTGCTGACCGTTCCCGACGACATGCTGGCCAACGTGGTCGGCGTGCTCGCCGCCAGCGGTTCCCTGCACGAGGGCCAGTACGTCGTGCATACCTCCGGCCGCCACGGCCTGGAGGTGCTGGCCCCTGCCGCTGCCGCCGGTGCCCGACCGGTCGCGATGCACCCCGCT
>DATCYH010000229.1:0-2542 GCA_036570405.1 Nocardioides sp. | reverse complement strand
CAGGGTCACCGCGAAGTTGGTCAGCTCGACATCGGCAGGCGTGGCCGAGGACAGCTGGGTGAGCACCCCGGAGAAGTGGATCTCGGTGCGCATGGCGTCACTGACAGTCCTGCGTCGCTTCTCCACGGCGCTGACGAAGGTGCGCACCGGCGCCAGCTGCGCGGTCTGGGAGGCCAGCGTGGTCCGCTCTCCCTTCTCGATGTCGAGGACCTCCTCCACCTGGTTCGCGTGCAGGTTCATCGCGGTCCACCCCGCAGCGACCAGCAGGAGGAGTGGCACCGCACCGGCTGCAAAACGACGCCGCAGTCGGCGAGTGGCGATGTTCTCGAAGGTCCACGGGGAGAGCAGGTTGACGGTGTTGGTGGTGCTCCTGCGCGGGGTCTTGCGCCGGATCACGCCACACCGCCCAGGGCAAGGCCGGTCGCGAGCACGGAGACACCGGCGGCGTCCTGCGCGATTGGGCTCCTGCCCCGGCCGCGCAGCCCGGTGGGTTGGTCGAGCTGGACGACCGGCACACCCAGCACAGTCTCGGTCAGGTGCGCGAGCCCGCCGAGGTGGGCTCCGCCACCGGTGAGCACGACGCGGTCGAGCTGGGCAGACGGCTCGTCATAGGTGTCCAGGGAGAATGCCAGGGTGGCGCGCACCTCGTCGACCAACTCCACTGCCAGGTCGGTCAGCAGGTGCTGTGCGGGGTGCTCCAGTGGCGCCGGGTCATCGGGGTGACGGGCGGAGGCGAGCAGACCTGAGGCGCGCTTGGTGCGCTCCGCCTCGTCGAAGGTCCAGTCGAACTCGTTCTGCAGGGCGCGGGTGAGGCTCGCGCCGCCGAGCCCGGGGAGGAACCTGACGAAGATGGGGCGACCATCGCGGTGGACCGTCGTCGTCACGGTCTCTGCGCCGATGTCCACGATCGCCTCGGTGCCGCCGGTGCCGCCGGTGGCCCTGGTTGTACTGCCGCCACTGCTGGCGCGGATGAGTGCGAGCGGGGCAAGATCTGCGCGCACCACTCGCAGGCCAGCTGACTCCACGGCTCGGACCATGCCGTCGACGAGGTCTCGTGGAGCAGCCACCAGCAGGATGCGTGCGACGCGCCGGGTCTCGCCGGACTCCGCGTCGACGACCTCAAGATCATCGAGGAGTATGTGGTCGAGGTTCGCCTCGTCGACCGGGAGCGGTACGACGTCGGCCACCTGGTAGCGCAGCGCCTGTCGGAAGTGGTCCTCGGGCATCCAGTCGAGATCGAGCTGTCGCACGACCACACTGTCGTCACCGAGGCCGAGGGCGACCTGCTTGCTCGAGAACTTGCCGCGCGACCACAGCTCCCGCAGGGCGCTGGCGAGCGCATCGGCATCGAGCACGCGGCCGGCGCTCAGCGTGCCTTCGGCCAGCGGCGCGAAGGCGAAGCGTCGCAGGTGGGTTCCCCGGGGTCCCTTGGTGATCTCGGCGGCCCGGATCCCGGTCGCGCCGATGTCCAGGCCGATGACGGTGGACGACATGTACTTCCCTCACGTTGACGACGGATGCTGCGAAGGGCAGCACTCCTGTCATCGGTGGGACGGTCCCGGGACTTGAGGCCGGTCCGATGAATTCTGGCCGATGAATTCTCCCCGTGGGGTTCAGTGGCGCCCTTCGGCTGCCGATGCACGGGTCGACATCCCTCCCCGACCGGAGATCCCCGTGAGCCTGCAGATCGCCCCATTCCTCAACGCCGTCGTCGTCAACCGCGGGTCCGACTTGCACATCAAGGCCGGCGGCCCGCCCCGGATCCGGATCTCCGGTTCCCTGGTGCCCCTGCAGGTCGACCCGCTGACCGCGGACCAGTCGTGGGAGATGATCCTCGAGACCATGCCGGCCGACATCGCCGAGGAGTTCCGGGCGACGAACGAGGCCGACTTCGCGCTGCACGTGCCCGAGATCGGCCGGTTCAGGGTGAACGCCTTCCGCACCCGCGGCACGGTCAGCTCCGTGCTCCGCCTGGTGGGGGATGAGCCCGTTTCCCTTGCCCAGCTGGGGGTGCCGGACGTCGTACGCCGTCTCGCGCTCGAACCGCGCGGTCTCGTCCTCGTCACCGGGCCCACCGGCTCGGGCAAGACAACCACGCTGTCGGGGATGGTGGACGCGATCAACGACGCGCGACCCGTGCACGTGCTCACCCTCGAGGACCCGATCGAGGTGGTCCACCGAGACAAGGTGGCCAGCATCAGCCAGCGCGAGGTGGGCACCGACACCAAGGCTTGGGGGACCGCACTGCGGGCTGCGATGCGACAGGACCCCGACGTCATCCTGATCGGCGAGATGCGCGACGCAGAGACGGTGAAGGCGGCCCTGGCCGCGGCCGAGACCGGACACTTCGTGATGTCGACCCTGCACACGACCGACGCCACCGAGACCGTCAACCGGATCATCGACTTCTTCCCGCCGCACGAGCAGAAGCAGGTCCGCCTCGGCCTGGCCGCTTCCCTGCGTGGCATCGTCTGCCAGCGGCTCGTGCCCAAGTCGTCCGGTGACGGTCGGGTCTGCGCCATGGAGATTGCCGTGAACACGC
>DATCYH010000228.1:0-2404 GCA_036570405.1 Nocardioides sp. | reverse complement strand
CGTGCCCGAGGACGTCGAGCGACGGTTCTTCGAGCACAACCGCGCGGCGTAGGCCGACCTCCGCGAGCGCGGTCGGCTGCCACCGTGCTGTCCCTTCGACCCGTTCCCTGTCGCCCGGGACGCCGCCATCTGATCGTGTCTCTGGTCGCGCACATGGCTCTGCGCGATGAGCGAACTCCGACCAGCGCCGCACCGAGCGCCGGGTTCGTCAAGTGGCACGCGTGGTGGAGTTCGCCATTCTTCCTTGCAACTCGACATTTGTTGTCGAGATGCAGCGAACATTGACTTTTCGCGCAGGAAGCTAAACTTGTCGCGTTATGTAAGTCTTTGGGGCGGTCACTGAGCGTGCAGTCGACGGTGATAACGCCGGATCAAGTTTGACGAACTGGGCGGCGATTCCCGATGCGAGTCACGCCGTCTACGACGGACGCCGACGGTGGACGGCGGGCTGCTTTGTCGAGCGGGGTCCGCTGCACGAAGCGGTGAGACCTGCGGGGTTCTGCAGCGGGCAACCCCCGATCCGTGGGGAAGCCCACGGCATACGGCTGCGACGAGTCAGATGGTGTCGTTGCGGGTCAGCTGCAGTTCATACTGCGGCTGAAGCGCTTGAGTGCCCGGTGGTCGGCGGCGAAAGGGACACAACTCTCGGTCCGCGGAATGGTGGCGGCCGCGCGGCCCTTCTCGTCAGAGTCGATCTGATCCCGGACGAGGATCCCGTACTGGTCACGCTCCGCGTGACGATGGGCTCGCGGAGCGACCCGGTGCGGGACACCTGAGCGGCATGCCCGTGTCGGCCGCCGTCGGGCCGACGAGGGCGGCCCTTTCAGGGCTCGCTTCCGTGACGGCTCGAAGCCCACTCAAGAACCGCACGGACATGCCCCGAGTCAAGAGTGCGTCGAAAATCGAGTCGTGTCGCTGACGTGAATCTACGATCATGTGCGGGGTGAACTCACCGTCCTCTGTGCCGGCCGACGTTGTCCCGGACCCCCAGGCGGTGACCCGGCTGCTTCGCGAGCAAGTTCCGCATCTGGCCGATATGCCCGTCCGGGCGAGCAGCGCCTCCGGAAGCAGCAACTGGGTGTTCCGTCTTGGAGACACTCTGGCTATTCGCTTGCCCCGGTCCGACGACTACGTCGCGGATCTGGTGAATGAAGTGCGCTGGCTGCCCCGTCTTGCACCGAATCTGCCGGTTGCAGTTCCGGACGTCGTCGCCATTGGCCAGCCCAGCGGGGCCTTCGCCCGGCCGTGGGCCGTCGTGTCCTGGGTGCCGGGCGACCTTCCGCTCGCGCTGGACGGTTCACAGCAGGCCCTTCTCGCAGAGTCCTTGGGCACCTTCCTTCAGAGCCTCCACGCTGTCGACACCGCCGACGTTCCGGCCGAGCCCGAACACTGGGGCTATCGCTGCGGTGAGCCGGTCACCGAGACGATCGACCGATGGGCAGATCGTGCGGCCGCAGAACTGGCGGACCTGTTCAACCCGGCAAGCGTTCGTGAAGCATGGCAGCGTCTGCGCGACGTCCCTGTGGCCAGCGGGGCCGCCTGCTGGGTGCACACCGACTTGTCCGAGGAAAACCTCCTCGCTCATCGCGACGGCCGACTGGCCGGGGTGATCGACTTCGGAGGCGTGGGCGTCGGCGACCGTTCCGTAGACCTGCTCTACGCGTGGAGCATCTTCGACGCCCCTGCTCGCGAGATACTCCGCGCCGCGGCCCGGGCCGATGACGCAACCTGGACTCGTGCCCGCGCGTGGGCTTTTGTCGGCCCGGGCCTCCTCACCATCGCCAACTATCGGCACACCATGCCCTCCCGAGCCGAGCGCCTCACCTCGATGGTCGAGACGATCGCAGCCGAGGTAGACATCCTGCTCCGATGAGGATCCCGAACTGGCCACGCAAGTGCCTGCATCTTCGCGGCGCCCTCGTTCGTGACAGGTGTCTCTGACTTACTCGGCTAAGGACTCAATCGACTTCTCTGTTCATTGAGCCGCGAAGGTCTCGCTCCTCGTAGGGTCGAGTGGTGCCGAAACAGACACGCTCGGAGATCGAGCAACACCTAGCCGACCAACTCGGGTTTCTATCCTCGTCGGCCCAGGCGTTCGATGAGGGTCACCACGCGGAAGCAACCCGGCTCAGCCAGACGCTACGGGTTCTGTTCCATGACGGGCTCAGCCCTGAGACGGGCCGGATCACGTCCCCGTCACTCCTGCGACAGATGGGGTGGATCGATGACTTGGAACTGCTCGACTCCGGCGGCGAGCCCCACCCGGGGAGTGCCCTCTCCTCGTGCACGTTGGTCTACGTGGTGCTCGGGCCTGGGTCATCGACGGCCTACCTCCCACACCTCGGCGGCTATCCCACGCCGGAATCGATCCCTCCCGAGGCGTGGGACCTCTTCACCCGCTACG
>DATCYH010000227.1:0-4116 GCA_036570405.1 Nocardioides sp. | reverse complement strand
GGCCGCGTTGGTGTAGTTGACGACGTAGTCCCGGAAGTCCAACTCGTTGCTCAGGACGTGGTTGATGATCCCGCCGAGGAAGGCGATGTCGCTGCCGACCCGGATCGGGACGTGCTTGTCCGCGACCGCACTGGTGCGGGTGAACCGCGGGTCGACGTGGATCACCCGGGCACCACGCTTCTTGGCCTCGACCACCCATTGGAAGCCCACGGGGTGCGCCTCAGCCATGTTGGAGCCCTGGATGATCACGCAGTCCGCGTTGGCCAGGTCAGCCGTGAAGCCGGTGGCGCCGCCGCGTCCGAAGCTGGTCCCCAGACCGGGGACGGTGGCGGAGTGTCATATCCGCGCCTGGTTCTCGATCTGGATCGCACCCATCGCGGTGAAGAGCTTCTTGATCAGGTAGTTCTCTTCGTTGTCCAGCGTCGCCCCACCGAGGCTCGCGATGCCCATCGTGCGGCGTACGCGACGGCCCTTCTCGTCGAGCTCCTGCCAGGTGTCGCGTCGGGTCTTCACGACGCGGTCGGCGATCATCTCCATCGCCGTGCCGAGCTCGAGCTCCTGCCACTCGGTGGCATGGGCCGGACGATAGCGCACCTTTTTGAGCCGCAGCGGGCTGGTGACGAGATTCTTGCTGGCCGACCCCTTGGGACACAGTCGCCCCCGGTTGACCGGACTGTCCTCGTCGCCCTCTATCTGCACGACCTTCTCGTCCTTGACGAAGACCTTCTGAGCGCAACCGACGGCGCAGTAGGGGCACACGCTGCGCGCGATCCGGTCGGCGGTGGTGGTGCGCGGCTCGATCTCCTCCGTCTTGGCGGAGCGCGCGGCGTGGCCGCGGCCGAGGATGTCCTTGCCCCGTAGTTGGCGCAGTGCCGGCCACGGAAGGAAAGAGCGCCCGTTCATCGACCACCTCCAGGTTCGGTGGAACCGACACTAACCTGTTCTCGCCCTGCTGGCACCCGTGTGATGAAGGTGAGTGCGACGGACGCGAGCGCGATGATGCCGATGACGGTGTAGGCCAGCGTGTAGGCCTTGTCCTCGCCGATCAGCGCCGAGGCGACGACGGGCCCGATGATGCCCCCCAAGCTCCAGCCGATCAGCATCAGGCCATAGATGGCACCGGCATAGCGGACGCCGAAGAAGTCTCCGGCGGTTGCGGGCATGGTGCCGAAGGCGCCGCCGTAGCAAAGATAGATCACGGCAGCGAGGACGAAGAAGAGCACCACGTTGCTGGCGTGTGGGAGCACGATCAGACACACGCCCTGCAGCACGAGCATGGCGGCGAAGGTGCGCATCCGGCCGATCTTGTCCGAGACCGCCGCCCACAGGATCCGGCCTCCACCGTTGAAGACGGCGAGTATGCCGACCAAGGTGGCCGCTCCGGTCAGGCTGTAGCCGGCCACGTCGGTCGCGGTGAGTTTGGCCTGGGAGATCAGCGAGATGCCCGCGCTGACGCTGAGGGTGAGGATCGCGGTGAGGAGGTACCACTGCGGCGTACGCAACGCCTCGCCCTGGGTGTAGTCCTTGCCGGCCTCGGAGCCGCCACCCTTGTGGGCCGGTTCGAAGCCGGGCACGGTGTAGCCCTCTGGCGGGTTGCGGAAGAAGGAGGCACCGATCAGGGACATCACCAGGTAGGCGATGCCGAGCGGCAGGAAGGCGCTGGTCGGGTCCTCCGGGTCACGGTCGATCAACCACTGCGCGACCGGTGAGGTGAGCACCGCACCGAAGCCGAAGCCGCCGACTGCGAGGCCGGTGATCAGCCCGGTCTTGTCGGGGAACCACTTCTGCAGCATCGCGATCGGCACGATGTAGGCGAAGCCGAGGCCGAAGCCACTGATCACCCCGTAGCCGACGATGACGAGCCAGTAGTCGTCGGCGCCGTTGGTGAACGAAGCGAGAACGATCCCGACCGCATAGATGACGCCGCCGCCCAGCGCCACGATGCGTGGCCCGTGCCGGTCCTGGAGCCGGCCGCCGAGATAGCTGCCGATGAAGATCATCCCGATGGTGACCGTGAAGGGCATCGAGGCCTTGACCTTGCTCAGGTTCCACGCATCGGCCGTCTCCAAGGCGCCGCCGAAGACGGACCAGGCATAGACCGCACCGATCGAGAACTGCAGCAACAGTGCGGCGGCGACCAGCATCCACCGGAATCCGCTTGGTTTCCTCTGCTCGCCAACCATGCCGTTCTCCTCACCGAGTCGGGGTCGTGCCGACCGCGGTACCCCGTCGATCGGGGTTCATGCGTCAGCGCACGACCAGCAGGTGCTCGCGGCGTTCGACGACCTCACCCACGACCGGGTAGCCGGGGATCTCGCCGGCGACCAGCAGTCCGCCCGAGGTCTGCGCATCGGCCAGCAGGACCAACTCGTCCTCGCTCAGCTCGCTGTCCAGGTGCGGGCGGACCCAGTCGAGGTTGCGACGACTCCCACCCGGCACGAACCCGTCGGCCAGCGAAGTGCGGGCACCGTCGACGTACGGCACCGCGGCAGCGTCGATCACTGCGGTGGTTCCTGAGGCACGCATCATCTTCATCAGGTGGCCGAGCAGGCCGAAGCCGGTCACGTCGGTGGCCGCCCGGACACCAGCGGCCAGCGCCGCCTGGCAGGCGTCCCGGTTGAGCGTGGTCATCACCGCGACCGCCTCCTCGAACCACTCCCCGGTCGCCTTGTGCCGGTTGTTCAGGACGCCCAGGCCAATCGGCTTGGTCAGGGTCAGTGGCGTGCCCGGCAGGGCGGCGTCGTTGCGGAGCAAGTGTTCCGGGTCGGCGAGGCCGGTGACGGCCACGCCGTACTTCGGTTCGGGGTCGTCGATGCTGTGGCCGCCGGCCAGGTAGGCACCGGCCTGCTGGCACACCTCTCCGCCGCCGCGCAGCACCTCGGCGGCGAGCTCGAACGGCAGCGTGGCCCTGGGCCAGCCGAGCAGGTTGACCCCGACGATCGGCGTGCCGCCCATGGCATAGACGTCGGAGAGTGCGTTGGCCGCAGCGATCCGGCCCCACTCATAGGGGTCGTCCACGACGGGGGTGAAGAAGTCGGCGGTGGCGATGATCGCTTGGTTGCCGGAGATCCGCACCGCGGCGGCATCGTCGCCGTGCTCGAGTCCGACCAACAGCTCGCCGGCGTTCATCCCCGCGTTCTGGGACCCTGCCGCGCCGTCGGCGACGGCGTTGGGCAATCCGGCCAGCACCGCCTCGAGCTCACCGGGCGGCACCTTGCAGGCACACCCCCCGCCCGCGGCAAATTGCGTCAACCGGATCCGCTCACTGGTCGTCATGTGGCCACGTTACCCACCCGCGCGCCGCTCGAGCCTGCGTCGAAGCCGCGACAACGGGTACCGCGACTCCAACACAGCCTCGCCCACCCGGGGCGGCGGCCACCGCACACAGGAGGAACTCATGACCACCACTCCGGAAGAGCCGCTCAACGACGACGACATGGCCACCGTCCCGGCCGGCGGCGGGCCCGCGCTCGGCGGGGATGCCGACGGCACCGACGGGGACGCCACCGACACCACGGACGGGGACGCCACCGACTCGGACGGCACCGACTCGGACGGGACCGACGGGGACGCGACCGACACCACCGACGGCGACGCGTCCTGAACGTGCCCGGCTCCGCGCTCGACCTGCTCAGCGGTGACGCCCAGGCCTTCCTCACGAAGGTCTGGGCGTCACGCGTCCACCTGCACCAGGCCGACCCCGAGCAGCTGGTCGACCTGCTGTCGCTCGACGACGCCGACACCCTGCTCACCTCTTCGGCAATCCGCACGCCGTCCATCCGGATCGCCAAGGACGGCGACGTGCTGCCCGAGTCCTCATACACCCGCGGCGCCACGCTCGCCGGCAAGCAGCTCACCGGATTGGTCGACTCCCGCAAGGCGCTCGCCCTCTTCGCCGACGGCGCGACGATCGTCTTCCAGGGCCTGCACCGCTATTGGCCGCCGATCACCCGACTGGTCGCCGAGCTCGAACTCGAGCTCGGCCATCCGTGCCAGGCCAACGCCTACCTGACCCCGCCCGGCTCGCAGGGCTTCGCGGTGCACTCGGACTCCCACGACGTGTTCGTCTTCCAGACCGCCGGCTCCAAGCTGTGGGAGGTGCACGGTCCCGACAGC
>DATCYH010000226.1:0-2313 GCA_036570405.1 Nocardioides sp. | reverse complement strand
GGGAAACACCCGGTCCCATTCCGAACCCGGAAGTTAAGCCTCTCAGCGCCGATGGTACTGCAACCGGGAGGTTGTGGGAGAGTAGGACGTCGCCGGACAACACTTCAGTAAAGGCCACCCCCTCACGGGGGTGGCCTTTACGCATTTCATGACGGTTTTGGAGGCCGAGCGGTCGCGCCGCAATTGCGCGATCAACTCCTCGAGTGGGTCTCGAGGAGAGACAACGCGTTGTCGAGGGCGAACGAGTTCCAGGCGTTCGCTCGGCGCAGCATGTAGTGGCCGACCGGTCCCATGTCGGTGAACTCGCTCAGCTCGGCGACGCCGGCGGCGCGGCTCACGTAGCGCTGCGTCTCTCGTGCGCTGGTGATCCGATCCGTCGACCCGTGTGCGGCGTACAGAACCTTGCCTGACAGTGGGATGACTGGGTCGCCGGCTGAGAGCCAGGGGGCCAGTGCTACCACGCCGACCACGTTCGGATCGTCTGCGACGTGGACGGCCGTCCGAGCGCCCATCGAATGACCCAGGAGGACCACAGGGACGTCTCCCACCTCGTCACGCACCCTGTCCAGTGCCCATCGAGCGTCGGGAACGGGGGAGGGCTTGCCGGGATCGTTCCAGCCACGCTGCGCATAGCGCAGCAGCCAGGTGCGGGTCCCTTCCTTGTCGAGAGCGGGAGAGATCGACCGTTGCATTGCCAGCATTCGCTGCCACGAGGCGCTGCGAGCGGTCACCGCGTCGGCGGAGCGCTGGGTGCCGCCGTGCAGCATCAGGACGACTGCGCGCGCTGAAGGTGGCCTGCCGGCGCGAGTGATGGATGGGGTGGGCACAAGTGCCTCCTTCTTGGGTGCGGGGCACACATTCCGGTTTGCTCACAGTCCGTACGGTCTGCTCTGCGCTGGTCCCCATCATGCGCTTCGGAGCCAAGTGGTTCTTTGGATGGGTGTGGGACCTCGTGGGTGTCGGCGGTCCACGGCAAGATAGGCACCATGAGCACAGACGAGGTCTCCAGCGCCACCAGCGAGGCGCGTGATCGCCACCGCGAGCTCTCCGAGGAGCTCGAGGACGCCCGGTGGCGCTACTACGTCCTCGACGACCCGATCCTGTCGGATGCCGACTTCGACCAGCGGATGCGTGAGCTGGAGGCGCTCGAGGACCAGTTCCCCGAGCTGCGTACCCCTGACTCGCCCACCCAGAAGGTGGGGGGAGCGGTGTCGACCGAGTTCACGGCCGTCGACCACCTGCAGCGGATGGAGAGCCTGGACAACGCGTTCTCGTATGACGAGCTGGCCACCTGGCACGCCCGCCTGGCCCGCGACGGGATCAAGGATCCGGACCTGCTCTGCGAGCTCAAGGTGGACGGCCTGGCCATCAACCTCCTCTACGAGCAGGGACGACTCGTCCGCGCGCTGACCCGTGGCGACGGTCGCACCGGCGAGGACGTCACGCCCAACGTCAAGACGATCTCCTCCATCCCGTACCGGCTGAGCGGGACCGAGGAGTTCCCGGTCCCGACGCTGATGGAGGTCAGGGGCGAGATCTTCCTCCCGGTCGAGGCCTTCGAACGGCTCAACGACTCCATGCTCGACGCCGGGAAGCCGCCCTTCGCCAACCCGCGCAACGCGGCTGCTGGCTCGCTGCGCCAGAAGAACCCCAAGGTGACCGCGAGCCGGGCACTGGGCATGGTCTGCCACGGGATCGGTGCCCGTGAGGGGTTCGAGCCGGGTGCTCAATCCACTGCATATGCGGCGCTGCGGGCCTGGGGCCTGCCCACCTCGGATCGCGTCAAGGTGCTGCCCGACCTGGCCGCGGTGCGCGAGTTCATCGAGTTCAACGGCGAGCACCGCCACGACGTCGAGCACGAGATCGACGGCATCGTGATCAAGGTCGATGACGTGACGCTGCAACGGCGTCTGGGCTCGACCAGTCGGGCGCCTCGGTGGGCGATCGCGTTCAAGTACCCCCCCGAGGAGGTCAACGCGAAGCTCCTGGCCATCGAGGTCAACACCGGCAGGACCGGTCGGGTCACCCCCTTCGCCGTGATGGAGCCGACGAAGGTGGCGGGGTCGACCGTGGAGCGCGCGACGCTGCACAACGGATACGAGGTGAAGCGCAAGGATGTCCGTCCCGGCGACACGGTCATTCTGCGCAAGGCCGGCGACGTGATCCCCGAGGTCGTCGGGCCGGTGCTGGCATTGCGACCGGAGAACCTGGCCGAGTGGACGATGCCCACGAGCTGCCCGTCCTGCGGCACCCCGCTGGTTGAGCAGAAGGAGGGTGACAAGGACCGACGGTGTCCGAACCACCGGAGGTGCC
>DATCYH010000225.1:0-2109 GCA_036570405.1 Nocardioides sp. | reverse complement strand
GCCAGCTGGTCTTCTCCGACCTCGAGCGCTATCGCCCGGGCCTGCCCACCAGCTGGCCGCGCGTGCTGATCCAGTGCATCGGCCACCCGGGGATGGTCGCCTCGATCATCCTGCGAGCACAGCAGATGGCCCGTCGGGCCGGGCGGAACCGGCTCGAGTTCGTGCTCCGCTCGGTGGGGATGTATCTGCTCAGCGCCGACTTCGTGCCCGGCATGGACGTCGGCCCGGGCCTGTTGATGCCGCACCCGAACGGGATCGTGATCGGCAACGGGCTGCGGGTGGGTGCCAACGTGACCTTCGGTGGCGGAATCACGGCCGGGGTGAAGCAGCCCGATGCCCCGCCCGAGGGTGGCTTCCCGGAGATCTGTGACGGTGCGATCATCCTGGCCAACGCGGTGCTGGCCGGGCCGGTCAGGATCGGCAATCACGCGCAGGTCGGGGCGAACACCGTGGTGCTCTCCGACGTCGCCGACAACGCCGTGGTCTTCGGGGTGCCGGCCAAGAAGGTGGCGACGCGCAAGTCGATCCTGCCGGGTTCCTACGAAGAGCTCAGCTGACCTGCTGCGTCAGCAGAACTCGCAGGGCTTGGGTGACTCCAGTGCGGGGTCGTGACGCGCGACGAACTCGGCGACCCGGTCGGAGTGGATCAGGCTCTTGTGCTGGGCGACCTTGTCGGTCGACCAGTCCCACCACTTGATCCGCAGCAGGGCCTCGCGGGTCGGCTCGTCGAAGCGATATTTGATGTGCTTGGCGGGGTTCCCGCCGACGATCGAATAGGGCGCGACGTCCTTGACGACCACGGCGCGGGTGGCGATGATCGCGCCGTCACCGACGGTGATCCCTGAGGTGATCACGGCCTCGTAGGCCACGAAGACGTCGTTGCCGAAGACCACCGGGCCGTTGCTGTGGATGGCGCCCGGGGTGTCGACCCACTCGCCGTTCTCGACATGCCCGTGCACGGTGGAGACCCAGTCCGCGTGGTGCACGCCGCCGGGGATCACCACGGCGGAGTAGTGGATCCCGGTGTACTTCCCGACCTTGATCCGCTCACCGTCGTCCTTGACCGACTGCAGCACGCGCATCGAGGGATAGGACGGATAATCCCAGTCCATCCGGATGCCCTCGGGTGAGTCGAAGTAGGTCACCTGGTGTCCGTGCGCCCAGAGCCGTACCTTCGCCCGGAGCTTCTCGCGCAAGCGCTCCTTGAGGGTGCGGGGCTGGGGAAAGATCATGTCGGCCTTCACGTCGCTGACCCTAGTGGGCCGCGCGCCGAACGGTCGAGGCTTCGCGAGACGTCGTACGACGTAACTCTGCGCGTCATTTTTCGTTGCCCCAGCGAGCCGGTCGCCGTCTGTGGTGACATGGTCTCGCCCCGAGTCCACGCGTCACCCAAGGAGCAGTCCCGATGGCAATCGCCGCCGCCGATGTCGAGAAGGTCGTCCGCGAGTTCGTCGCTCGCGTGAAGGACGACGCGCCCGAGTTCGGGAACGACACCCCGCTCTATGCAGACGGCGTGGGCCTGGACTCGCTGGAGACCGCCGAGCTCTCGGCCGTCCTGGAGGACGAGTTCGACACCGACCCGTTCGCCGGCGACGAGCTGCCGCAGACCCTGGGCGAGATCCTCGCGTTCTATGCAGGGGTTCCCTCCGGCGCCGGGGCCTGATCCGGCTTGATCGAACTGGTCCGGCAGGTCGCCGGGACCGACCCCACCAGGGTTGCGGTGCTCACCCACGAGGCCTCGATGACGTACGCCGAACTGCTGGCGTCGGCGGAGCAGGTCGCGGCCGGCCTCGAGCCAGGATCACGTCTGGCCGTGGTGGATGCCGAGGCGACCACCCTGCTGCCGTTGCTGCTCGGGGCGTGCGAGGCGGGAGTGGAGCTGTGCCAATATCCGCCGGATGCTTCGCCCGGCGAGGTGGCCGAGTTGGCCGAGCGGTTCGACCACACCGCCGTGCTCACCCCCACCGATCATTTTGCGCCGACCCGGCAGTTGTTGACGGGCTCAGCGGGTGCAGCGGCGTCAACAACTGCCGACTCGGCAGTTGCGGGGACAACAAGTGCCGGGTCGGCGGGGGCAGGGGCGTCAACAAGTGCCGGGTCGGCGGGGCG
>DATCYH010000224.1:0-11748 GCA_036570405.1 Nocardioides sp. | reverse complement strand
CGCGGCCGCGCCCTCCGCTGCCCCATCAGCTGCCCCGTCTGGACCGACTCCCGGGGCGGCCGTCCCGCAGCTGGGTCACGTGGCTCCCGTCGCCAACCGCAACGGCAGTACGTCGTCGCGCGGCATCGAGATGCTGCACGGCGTCGTGATGGAGGTGACCGTCGAGCTGGGCCGGACCCGGATGACGGTGCGCGACCTGCTCGCACTGGCTCCCGGTGCCGTCCTGGAGCTGGACCGGGCCGCAGGCAGCCCCGCGGACCTGCTCGTCAATGGACGTCTGATCGCCCGCGGCGAGGTGGTCGTGGTGGATGAGGACTTCGGTCTGCGGATCACCGAGGTCATCGACGAAGCGGCTGCGAGCTGACCCGTGCTCGAACTCACCGTCCGCCTGGTCTTCTCCCTTGCGGTGGTCATCGGCCTGCTGCTGCTGATCGCCAAGTTCAGCGCGCGCCGGTTCAAGAGCAACGGCGGGGCGACCATCCAGGTCATCCACCGCCAGGCACTGACCCGCAGCTCTGCGGTCTCGGTGGTCTCGGTCGGCGGCCGCGTCCTGGTGCTCGGTAGCACCGAGCAGCAGATCAACCTGCTCGCCGAGCTCGACCCGGACGAGCTCGAGCTCGACGTGGTTGAGCCCGTTCCGGGGGACGGTGATTCCGACGACTACCGTGATGACGGTTCCGGCGACGACTTGGAGCCCAGTGTCGGCCTGACCATCCTGGACAGCCCCCGCACCGTCGAGGTTCCGGACGGATGGTCGCGTGCGTCCGCTCGGTCCGCGCTGGCCCAGCAGGGCACGAGCGAGCAGCGCGTCGTACGCCGTGGCGCACACAAGGCACCCGGTGCCCGCAAGGCACCTCGAGTACCGCAGGACGGCGCACTCGCCGGTTCGATCCTCTCGGTGGGCACGTGGCGCCAGGCCGTCGCCGCTGTCCGGCGGGCTTCATGACCACGTCGTTCCGGTGGCTGGCCAGGGTCCTGGTCCTCGGCGCGCTGGTCGCGGTCGCGTGGCTGGGCTTCGCCTCCCCCGCCGAAGCCGTTCCCGGCGGCCCGATCACCCCGGTCGGCCCGTCCGGCGTACTCCTCGATCCGGTCGGCCCGACCGGTCCCAGCGGCGCCGACGGCGACAGCACCGTGACGGTGAATCTGGACGGCCTGACGGAGAAGCCGAGCAACTCGGTCAGCATCATCCTGACCCTGACGCTGCTCTCGTTGGCCCCCGCGATCCTGCTCACCTGCACCAGCTTCACCAAGATCCTCGTCGTGCTCGGGCTCACCCGCAACGCGCTCGGCCTGCAGCAGACCCCGCCCAACCAGGTGCTCACCGGGCTGGCGCTCTTCCTGAGCCTGTTCATCATGGCGCCGGTGCTCGGGCAGATGAACGACGAAGGCATCCAGCCCTACCTGGACGGCGACAAGAGCACCTCGGTCGCCTATCAGGACGGCATCGCGCCGCTGCGCGACTTCATGCTCGACAACACCGGCGACGAGGAGATCCAGCTCCTCACCACCGTCGCCAAGCGAGACCAGCCCGAGACCCGCGCCGACACCCCGATGACCACACTGGTGCCCGCCTTCGTGCTCAGCGAGCTCAAGCAGGCCTTCATCATCGGCTTCATCATCTTCATCCCGTTCCTGGTCATCGACATCGTCGTGAGCGGGGCGCTGATGGCACTCGGCATGATGATGATGCCTCCGGTGATGGTGTCGCTGCCGTTCAAGCTGCTGCTGTTCGTGATGGTCAACGGCTGGGCCCTGGTGATCCAATCCCTTGTCGCGAGTTACGGATAGCTGCCATGACCGACACCGCCGTCATCGAGATCGCCCTGCAGACCATGCTGGTGGCGCTGAAGCTCAGCGCCCCGATCCTGGTCACCTCGCTGGTCATCGGCTTCACGATCTCGCTGTTCCAGTCGATGACCCAGATCCAGGAGTTCACCCTCGCCTTCGTGCCCAAGCTGGTCGGCGTCGGCGTTGCCCTGCTGTTGTGCGGCAACTGGATGCTGCACACCCTGATCACCTTCACCACGCAGCTCTTCGAGCGCCTTCCCGGTCTCCTGGCCTGAGCCATGTCCGGTGCCCTGTCATGACGATCACCATCGCCGGCGAAGCGTTGGTGGCCTATCTCCTCGCCTCGGTGCGCATCGTGGCCTGGTTGGCGGTCGTGCCTCCGTTCTCCTCGCGCGCGATCCCGGCGATGGCCAAGGTGGTGCTCTCGCTCGGACTGGCGTTCGCGATGGCGCCGGCGCTGGCCCAGGACACGATCGAGATGGGTACGCCGGCTCTGGTGATGAACGTGCTGACCCAGGTCCTGATCGGGCTGGGCATGGGGTTCGTGACCTATCTGCTGTTCACCGCCGTGGCGGTGGCCGGCTCGCTGATCGACATGTTCGGTGGCTTCGCGATGGCGCAGGCCTTCGACCCGTTGGCGATGAACATGAACACCGTCTTCGGCAAGTTCCACTCCATGCTCGCCACGGTGCTCCTGTTCGCCAGCGGTGGTCACCTGCTGGTGATCGGCGGCCTGCTGAGCACGTTCCGGTTCCTGCCGATCGGTTCCTCGCCCGACATCAACAACATGACCGACGTGATGATCACGGCGTTCAGCATGTTCTTCACGATCGCCGTGCAGATCGCGCTGCCGATGATCGCGGTGCTCTTCATCGCCGACCTCGGCCTGGCCCTGCTCACCAAGGTCGCACCCCAGCTCAACGCGATCAACGTGATGTTCCCGGCCAAGATCGGTCTGACCCTGCTGCTGGTAGGGCTCAGCTTCCCGGTGCTGCCGCAAGCGATCGACCACTTGGTCGAGCTGGCCAACGAGGCGATGTCCACGATGTCGGGAGCGGGGTGAACGATGAGCGACTCCGCAGGTGAGAAGACAGAGAAACCGACAGCCAAGAAGAACAAGGAGAACCGCAAGGAGGGACAGGTCCCACGGACCCAGGAGCTCGGCGGTTGGGCCAGCATGATGGTGGTCGCCCTGGCCCTGCCGCCGCTGCTCGGCCGTGAGCTGTCCGCGCTGATCGACCTCCTCCGCGGTGCCCTGCGCGCGGCCGAGGACCCGACTGTCCCCGTCGCGCTGGCGATCCTGCGCGAGGGGCTGCTGCACACCTTCTTCGCCCTGCTCCTCCTGGGCGCCGCCGTGATGGTGATGGGTGTCGGCGCTGCCCTGGCCCAGGGTGGGTTCTTTCTCGCCACCAAGTCGGTCAAGCCGACGTTCGCCAAGCTCAACCCGATCAAGGGCGCGAAGCGGATCTTCGGCACCCAGGCCCTCTGGGAGGGCGGCAAGATGCTGATCAAGAGCTCTCTGGTCGCGATCCTGGTCTATGGCGCGATCCAGTCGATGATGCCGCTGCTCGGAGGGTATGTGCCGATCGAGACCATGCTGAGCATCGTCGGCGACCATGCGCTGGGACTGATCCGCAACATCGCGATCGCCGGCCTGGTGATGGCAGGGGCCGACTATGCGATGGCGCGGCGCAGGATCGGCAAGCAGACCCGGATGAGCAAGGATGAGGTCAAGCAGGAGAACAAGCAGACCGAGGGCGATCCGATGCTCAAGGGCGCGATCCGTTCGCGTCAGCTCGCTGCCTCCCGCAACCGGATGCTCGCCGACGTGGTCCAGGCCGACGTCGTCCTGGTCAACCCGACCCACGTCGCGGTCGCCCTGGCCTATGACCCGGTCAAGGGCGCTCCCCGCGTCGTCGCCCGTGGCGCCGGGGTGATCGCAGCGAAGATCCGTGAGACGGCCGCGGGCGCCGACGTACCCCTGGTCCGCGACATCGCCCTCGCCCGGGCGCTGCACTCCTCGACCAAGGTCGGCCAGGAGATCCCGCCCGAGCTCTTCGCCGCGGTCGCCCAGATCCTCGCCTTCGTGATCAGCCGTCGCGGTCGCGGCCATGTCGGCGGAACGCATCGCAGCCCGCGCTCCGAGTCAGAGCTCCCGGCCGTGCCGGTAGCGGGACGCAGGCGGCGCACCCCCGCCGCGCTTGCCGCTCCTGCCTGAGCAACTGATGGGTTGGGGGGCGGGCTTCCAGCAACTGATGGTTGGCTGGCCAGGCTTGCGAAACTGATGGGTTGGCGGGCCCGGCTCGCGAAACTGATGGGTTGGGGAGCCCGGCTCGCGAAACTGATGGGTTGGGGAGCCGAAACATCCAATAACGGGGACCAAAGCATCAGTTAACCCGGCCCCTCTTCCCAAAGCATCAGTTAGCGCGGTCCGTCCGACCAATGCATCAGTTAACCCGGCCCCTCTTCCCAAAGCATCAGTTAGCGCGGACCATCCGACCAACGCATCAGTTACCCCAACCACTCCCCAACACATCAGTTACCCAGCCCCTTCGCAGGATAGAAAACCTCAGGTCCACGCTCACCGAGCCGATCGGACCCGAGACACCAGGAGGGTGTCAGCACCCCACGCCACGGACGGCGCGATTCTCAGCGACCCGTCCGGAAGGCAACACCAGATGCCCGTCAAGCGCCTGACCCAGCTCGCGGTGCCCGTCGGCATCGTGTTCATCGTGGTGATGCTGGTCGTGCCGCTGCCTCCGGTCCTGCTCGACCTGCTGATCGCGCTGAACATCACCGGGGCGCTGCTGATCCTGCTCACCGCGATGTTCGTGAACCGGCCGCTGGAGTTCGCCGCATTCCCCGCTGTGATCCTGGTGATGACCCTGTTCCGACTGGCCCTCAACGTGAGCGCCACCCGCCTGGTGCTGCTCGACGGTTATGCCGGCAAGGTGATCGACACGTTCGGTCACTTCGTGGTGGGCGGCTCGCTGATCGTGGGCCTGATCATCTTCGTGATCCTCCTAGTGATCCAGTTCGTCGTGATCACCAACGGTGCCGGCCGGGTCGCCGAGGTGGGCGCCCGCTTCACCCTCGACGCGATGCCCGGCAAGCAGATGGCGATCGACGCCGACCTCAACTCCGGCCTGATCGATGAGGACGAGGCCCGCAAGCGTCGTTCCGAGGTGCACGCCGAGGCGGACTTCTACGGCGCGATGGACGGTGCGTCGAAGTTCGTCAAGGGAGACGCGATCGCAGCGATCGTGATCACCCTGATCAACCTGATCGGCGGCTTCGCGGTCGGCGTCGCCCAGCTCGGCATGCCGATGGGGGAGGCGGTCGAGACCTACAGCCTGCTCACCGTCGGCGACGGGCTGGTCTCCCAGATCCCGGCCCTGCTGCTCTCGGTGGCCACCGGCCTGATCGTCACCCGGTCGACGGCCGACGAGGACATGGGCTCCGACATCCTGCGCCAGATCGGCCGACGACGGATGCCCCTGCAGGTGGCCGGTGCCGCGGCGATCTCGCTCTGCCTGATCCCCGGTCTGCCGAAGTTCCCCTTCCTGCTGGCCGGCGGCCTGATGCTGGTTCTCTCCAGCCGCATTCCCAAGGACGAGGAACAGCCCGAGAGCACTCCGGCCTCACTCGAGGCCGCGGCCACTGCACACCCGGACACTCCCGAGCAGTTGGTCGCCGAGATCCAGGTCGACCCCCTCGGTCTCGAGCTCTCCGCGGACATGATCGACCTGGTCGACACCTCCACCGGGGGCGACCTGCTCGACCGGGTCAAGGCCCTGCGCCGCAAGGTCGCCGGTGACATCGGCGTGGTCATCCCCCCGGTGCGCACTCGCGACAACCTGGACCTGCCCACCGCCACCTATGCGATCAAGCTCTTCGGGGTCGAGGTGGCACGGGGTACGGCGCCCTCCGGCACCGTTCTCGCAATCGGCGACCACCTCGGCTCGATGCCCGGTGAGACCACCCGCGAGCCGGTCTTCGGTCTCGATGCCAAGTGGATTCCGGCTGGGCTGCGGCACCAGGCCGAGCTCTCCGGCGCCACAGTGGTGGACCGCGCCTCGGTGATCACCACGCACCTGGCCGAGGTCGTCACCACCCACGCCGCCCGGCTGCTCGGCCGCGAGGACGTCCGGATGCTCACCGACGTGCTCAAGAAGACCCACCCCGTGGTGGTCGAGGAACTCACCCCGACCCAGCTCAGTCTCGGCGAGGTGCAGCGGGTCCTGCAGGGGCTGCTCGACGAGGGAGTCACGGTGCGCGACCTGGTCCGCATCTTCGAGGCGCTCTCCCTCAAGGCTCAGGCCACCAAGGAGCCGGAGGCGCTGGTGGAGGCGGCCCGCACGGCACTCGGTCCAGCCATCGTGGCGCCGTACGCCGTCAACGGCACCGTCAACGTGATCAGCCTCGATCCGTTGCTCGAGCAGCGGATGCTCGAGGCGTTGCGGATGACCGAGGCAGGCGCGGTGATCGCCCTTGACGCCGCCACCGGGCAGCAAGTGCTCACCGAGATCCTCCGCATCGCCACCGAGGCCGAGAACCAGGACCTGCGCCCGGTGCTCGTGTGCTCGCCGCAGATCCGAGCGGGCGTACGCCGCATGGTCCAGCCCTCCATGGAGCGCCTGCCGGTGCTCTCCTACTCCGAACTCATCTCCACAGCGAATGTCCGTTCCGTCGGCGTGGTCTCTGCCGACCAGACCCTGGCGGTGACCGCATGACCGAGTTGAACCCGGCCTCTCCCCCTGTCCTGTTGGCGGCGGCGTTGATCGTCTCGCCGGCACTGTGGGACGCGCTCGTCGTCGGCTCGATGCCGCTCGACACTGCCCTCACTCGCTTCCTCCTCGCGGTGGTCGCTGCGTGGGTGGTGCTGTCGGTGGCGGCCAACCTGCTGCCCGCGAGAGCGCCGGTGAAGAAGGACGAGCCGGACGTGAACCCGGCGCCCAAGCCTTGACCACGCCTAGTGCGTGAACGGAACCTGCCACTCCAGTCGCGTTCCTTGCACTTCCTCATCACTGTGGGTCAACGTGCCGCCCAGGTCGATGGCGCGTCGGCGCGCATTGCGCAGACCGCTCTCCACCACGTCCGGACCGAGGCCGCGACCGTTGTCGATCACTTTCAACACGACCCGATCCTGGACCACGTCGACCTCGACCATGCAAGCGTCGGCATCGGCGTGCTTGACCACGTTGGACAGGCCCTCACGCAGCACCGCGAGCAGCTGGCCGGCGATGTTCGCCGGCACCAGCGAGTCGACGGGCCCGGTGGTGCGCACCAATGGGGTGAATCCGAGGACCGGGACATACTCCTTGACCAGGGCGCGCACGTCGCCGCGTAGAGAGACCTTGCGGGTGTGTTGCAACTCGAAGATCGTCGAGCGGATGTCGCGGATCGTGGTGTCGAGGTCGGTGAGGGCGGTGCTGAGCATCGCGGCGACCTCCTCGTCGTGGATCCGCTTGCGTACGCCCTGCAGCTGGAGGCCGGTGGCGAAGATCCGTTGGATCACCACGTCATGCAGGTCGCGCGCGATCCGATCGCGCTCCGCGACCAGCATCAGCTCCTGCCGGTCGGCCAACGCAGTTGAGTGGTCGACTACCAGGGACGCTTGGTCCGCGAACGCCGAGAGCAGGTCGGCGGTCTCGTCATCGAGTGTGTCCTGCCGGGCGGGCAGCGACGCGATCAGCACGCCTTGTTCTGCCAATGCGGCACGCAGCGGAACCAGCACGATCACGGTGCCCGCGCGGCGTACCCACTGCGTCTCCTTCTCCGCGAGCGCCGAGCGCACCTCCGCCGAGACCCCATCGAGGAGGGCAGGCAGCTCGGCCTGGCCGGTGCCGTCCGTGGCGACGATGGACGGTACGCCGTCCCGCACGCGCAGCAGTGCCGCCAGCTCTCCGCCGGCAACCGCTCTGGCCCCCCGCGCGATCTGGTCCACCACTTCCTCAGGACGAGCCGGACCGTGGAGCTTGCCCATCACCTCGGCGGTGGCCTCGAGCCAGACGCGGCGGCGCTCGCTCAGCGCATCGGCGGGGCCGCGCTTCCGGTTCATGGAGTCAGGTTAGTTGACCTCACTGAGCCGTCGCGAAAGGACAGCCTGATGACGGCGGAGCGTGAATTCACGACGGGTCGGCGCTCAACGGCGCCGCGAACTGCGAGCGATACAGCCGCGCATATGCCCCGTCCGCCTCCAGCAGCTCATCGTGATTGCCCTGCTCGACGATCGCACCGTCCTCCATCACCAGGATCAGGTCGGCGTCGCGGATGGTGGAGAGCCGGTGCGCGATGACGAACGACGTACGGTCGCTGCGCAGGGCGCTCATCGCCTGCTGCAGCAGCAGCTCGGTGCGGGTGTCCACCGAGGAGGTAGCCTCGTCGAGGATCAGCAGGGCCGGGTTGGACACGAAGGCGCGCGCGATCGTGATCAGCTGCCGCTCACCGGCACTGATGTTGCCGCCGTCCTCGTCGATCACCGTGTCATAGCCGTCGGGCAGCGAGTGGACGAAACGGTCCACGAACGTCGCCCGCGCGGCCTCGAGGATCTCCTCCTCGGTCGCGTCGGGACGGCCATAGGCGATGTTGTCGCGGATCGTCCCCTCGAAGAGCCAGGCGTCCTGGAGAACCATCCCGATCTGGTCGCGCAGCGCGGCGCGGGGCATCGCCGAGATGTCCACGCCGTCGAGGGTGATCCGTCCGCCGTCGACCTCATAGAAGCGCATCACCAGGTTGACCAGCGTGGTCTTGCCGGCACCGGTCGGGCCCACGATGGCGACGGTCTGCCCCGGCCGGGCGACCAGGGAAAGGTGCTCGATCAACGGCTGGTCGGCGTCATAGCTGAACGAGACATCCTCGAAGACGACCTCGCCATGCCGCTCCTCGACAGGCGCCGGTGACTGCGTCCCCTCCACGCGCTGCTCGTCGGCGTCCAGCAGCTCGAAGACTCGCTCCGCCGAGGCGACACCGGACTGCAGCAGGTTCATCATCGAGGCCACCGCGGTCAGGGGCTGGGTGAACTGACGTGTGTACTGGATGAACGCCTGCACCTCACCCAGGCTGAGCGACCCGTTCGCCACCCGGAGCCCACCAACCACGGCGATCACGACGTAGTTGAGGTTCCCGATGAACATCATCACCGGCATGATCAGGCCGCTGATGAACTGCGCCCGGAAGGAGGCGTCGTACAGCTTGTCGTTCTCCTCGGCGAAGACCCGCTCCACCTCGGCCTGGCGCCCGAAGACCTTGACCAGGGAGTGACCCGAGAAGGTCTCCTCGATGTGCGCGTTGAGCTTGCCCGTACGCCGCCACTGGGCGATGAACTGCGTCTGCGAGCGCTTCATGATCGCCGCTGTGTGAACATCGAGATCGGCACGCTGACCAACGCGATCAGGGCGAGCAGCGGCGAGATCCAGAACATCATCCCGAGCACCGCGATCACGGTGAGCAGCGAGGTGAGCAGCTGGCTCATCGTCTGCTGCAACGTCTGGCTGATGTTGTCGATGTCGTTGGTGACTCGCGAGAGGAGCTCGCCACGGGGCTGGGTGTCGAAGTATTCGAGCGGCAGCTCGTTGACCTTGGTCTCCACGTCCGAGCGCATGTCGCGCACCGTCCCCTGGACCACGTCGTTGAGCAGGAACCCCTGGACGAACGAGAGTACGGAGGCAGCGGCGTACAGCCCGAGCACGACCAGCAGCACCGACGAGACAGCGCTGAAGTCGACACCGACCCCGGGCACGAAGTCCATCGCCTGCAGCATGTCGGCGAGCCGGTCGTCTCCCGAGGCGCGGACCTGGTCGATCACCTGGTCCTTGCTCGAGGTGGCCGGGAACTGGTTGCCGAAGAGCCCCTCGAAGATGAGGTCGGTGGCGTGCCCGAGGATCCGCGGACCGAGCGCGGTCAGCACGACGCTGCCGACCGCCAGGATGAGCACGCCGATCGTCTTCAGCCGATAGGGACGCATCCGGCGGACCAGCCGCTTGGCCGAGGGGCCGAAGCTCATCGCCTTCTGGCCGACCATGCCGCCCGCGCCGTGCCCGGGGCCGCCGGTGGTGACGACGCGCTCGGTCTCCTTGAGCTTGGGGGTGCCCTTGGGGTTGCCGGGACTGTTCTCGCTCACGCTGCTTCCTCCGCCGTCAGCTGCGACTCCACGATCTCCTGGTATGTCGCACAGTCGGCCAGCAGTTCGTCATGCGTGCCGCGGCCGACCACCTCCCCGTCCTCCAGGACCAGGATCTGGTCGGCATCACGGATGGTGGAGACCCGCTGCGCGACGAGCAGCACGATCGCCTCACGGGTCTCCGGCTTGAGCGCGGCCCGCAGCCTGGCATCGGTGGTCAGGTCGAGGGCGGAGAAGGAGTCGTCGAAGAGATAGACGTCGGGCTCCCTCACCACCGCCCGCGCGATGGCCAGGCGTTGGCGCTGACCACCGGAGAAGTTGGTGCCGCCCTGCACGACCGTGCTCTCGAGCCCGTCGGCCATCGCCTCGACGAAGTCGCGCGCCTGGGAGATTTCGAGGGCCCGCCACATCTCCTGCTCAGTGGCGTCCGGCTTGCCATAGCGCAGGTTGTCCGCGATCGTCCCGCTGAACAGGAACGCCTTCTGCGGAACCAGGCCGATGCGGGTCCACATCGTCTCCGCATCGCGCTCCCGGATGTCGACGCCGTCGATGCGGACCGCTCCCGCGGTGGCGTCGAAGAGACGCGGCACGAGGTTGACCAGGGTCGACTTGCCGGCACCGGTGGAGCCGATGATCGCGACGGTCTCACCGGGCCGCGCGTCGAAGGAGATCTCGCGCAGCACCGGCTGCTCCGCACCCGGATAGGTGAACTCGACGTGGTCGAACTCGAGGTGGTCGATCGTGTCGGTGATCGCTCCGGCCTCGGGGAGGACGACACTGCTCGGGGTGTCGAGGACCTCGGTGATCCGGTCCGCGCAGACCGCTGAGCGGGGCACCATCATCAGCATGAACATGCCCATCATGATCGACATCAGGATCTGCATCAGATAGCTGAGGAAGGCGGTCAGGGCGCCCACCTCCATGTTGCCGTCGTCGACCCGATGACCGCCGAACCAGAGCACGGCGACGCTGGCCACGTTCACCACGAGCATCACCAGCGGGAACATCGTGGCCAGCCAGCGGCCGGCGCGGATCGAGACGTCGGTGAGGTCGTCGTTGGCGTTTGCGAACCGCTTGGTCTCCTCGGGTTCGCGGACGAAGGCACGGACCACGCGGATGCCGGTGATCTGCTCGCGCAGCACCCGGTTGACCCCGTCGATCCGCTCCTGGACCAGCCGGAAGTTGGGCACCATCCGCGAGACCACGATGCCGACGACGAGGAAGAGCGTGGGCACCATCACCGCGAGCAGCCAGGACAGGCCGAGGTCCTCGCGCATCGCCATCAGGATCCCGCCGACCATCATGATCGGGACCATCACGCCGATGTTGCAGGCCATCAGCGCCAGCATCTGCACCTGTTGTACGTCGTTGGTGTTGCGGGTGATCAGCGACGGTGCCCCGATGCGGGTCACCTCGCGCCCGGAGAAGCTGCCGACCTTGGCGAAGACCGCCGCGCGGAGGTCGCGCCCGAAGGCCATGGCGGTGCGGGCCGAGAACCAGACCGCCGTGACCGAGCAGGCGATCTGCACGATCGAGACCGCGAGCATGATGCCGCCGGTGCGGATGATGAATCCGATGTCGCCACGGGCCACGCCGTCATCGATGATGTCGGCGTTGAGGCTGGGCAGATAGAGCATCGCGACAGTGCTGACGAACTGCAGCGCGACGATGATCGCGATCCAGGTCCGGTAGGGCGCGAGGTGGGTGCGCAGGAGACGGAGCAGCATCAGTCGTCCTCCTCTGAATCGGTCGGGGAGAGCATCACGCCGCCGACGATGATGTCGGCGATCTGATCGGAGGTGAGCTCGACGTCGAGGTCCATGCCGGCCGACCCGAAG
>DATCYH010000223.1:0-3508 GCA_036570405.1 Nocardioides sp. | reverse complement strand
TCGCAGGAGAGGTCGAGCACGTCGGAGACGTTCTTGTCCTTGAAGGTGATGTCGAGCGTGTCGCGGTTGTAGCGCTTGCCCTTGCACACCTCGCAGGGCACGTACACGTCGGGCAGGAAGTGCATCTCGATCTTGATCGTGCCGTCGCCCGAGCAGGCCTCGCAGCGACCACCGGCCACGTTGAAGCTGAAGCGGCCCGGCAGGTAGCCCCGCACCTTCGCCTCCTGCGTGGCGGCGAACAGCTTCCGCACGTGGTCCCACACTCCGGTGTAGGTGGCCGGGTTCGACCGGGGCGTGCGACCGATGGGGCTCTGGTCGATGTTGATGACCTTGTCGACCTGGTCGAGGCCGGTGACGGTCTTGTGCAGCCCCGGCGGCGTCTTGGACTTGTAGATCCGCTGCATCAGCGCCCGGTAGAGGATGTCGTTGACCAGGGTGGACTTGCCCGACCCGGACACGCCGGTGACCGCCGTGAACACGCCGAGGGGAAACTGGACGGTGAGGTCCTTCAGGTTGTGCTCCCGAGCGCCCTTCACGACCAGGCACTCCTTGCCCGGGGGGCGCCGCTTGGCCGGCACGGGGATGGAGCGCTTGCCGGCCAGGTACTGCCCCGTGATCGACTCCTTGTTCTTCAGGAGCTGCTTCACCGTGCCGGCGTGCACCACCTCGCCGCCGTGCTCGCCGGCGCCGGGACCGATGTCGACGACGTAGTCGGCGACGCCGATCGTGTCCTCGTCGTGCTCGACGACGATCACCGTGTTGCCGAGGTCGCGCAGCCGGATGAGCGTGTCGATGAGCCGACGGTTGTCGCGCTGGTGCAGGCCGATCGACGGCTCGTCGAGCACGTAGAGCACACCGACGAGCCCGGAGCCGATCTGGGACGCGAGGCGGATGCGCTGCGCCTCTCCACCGGCGAGGGTGGCGGCGGAGCGGGAAAGCGAGAGGTAGTCGAGGCCGACGTCGAGGAGGAAGCCCATGCGGGCGTTGACCTCCTTCACCACCCGCTCCGCGATGATGCGGTCGCGCTCGGAGAGGGTCAGGCCGGCGAGGGTCTTGGCCGCCTCACCGATCGAGAGGTTGCAGATCTCGGCGATGTTGTGCCCGTCGATGGTGACCGACAGCGGCAGCGGAGCGAGCCGGGCCCCGTCGCAGACCGGGCAGGGCACCTCGCGCATGTAGCCCTCGATCTGGTCGCGCTGGGCGTCGCTGTCGGACTCGCTGTGCCGACGCTGCAGATAGGGGATGATCCCCTCGAAGGTGGCCGTGTAGGACCGGATCCGGCCGTAGCGGTTCTTGTAGCGGACCTGGACCTTGCCCACGCCCGTGCCCCGGAGGAACGCGGTCTGGTGCTTCTTGGACAGCTTCGACCACGGCACGTCCTGGTCAGCGCCGAGCTCCTCGGCCACCGACTCGAGCAGGCGTTTGAAGTACTGGCTGTGGCCACCCGCCCACGGCGCGATCGCGCCTTCGGCGATCGACAGGTCGTGGTTGGGGACGACCAGCTCCGGGTCGACCTCGAAGCGGGTGCCGAGGCCGTCGCAGGTGGCGCACGCGCCGTAGGGCGAGTTGAACGAGAAGTTCCGGGGGGCGAGCTCGTCGAATGAGCCGTGGTCGTTGGGGCACGCAAGGTGCTGCGAGAACGTGAGGGTGTCGTCGGCCTCGCCGTCGTCGGCGTTGCCCACCGGGTCGCCGTCGCGGCGGACCAGCTGCACCTCGGCTACGCCGTCGGCGAGCCGCAGGGCGGTCTCCAGCGAGTCGGTCAGGCGGCGCTCCAAGCCCTCGCGCACAACGAGGCGGTCGACCACGACCTCGATCGTGTGCTGCTCGTAGCGGGCGAGGTCGACCTTGTCGGTGAGCTCGTGGATCTCGCCGTCGATGCGAGCGCGGGCGAAGCCCTGCGCGGCGAGGTCGGCGAGGAGCGTGTCGTAGGTGCCCTTGCGGCCGCGCACGACGGGCGCGAGCACCTGGAAGCGGGTGCCATCGGGCAGCTGCAGGATCCGGTCGACGATCTGCTGCGGCGTCTGTCGGGTGATCTCCGCTCCGCACTCGGGGCAGTGGGGCACGCCGATGCGGGCGTAGAGGAGGCGGAGGTAGTCGTAGACCTCGGTGATCGTGCCCACGGTGGATCGCGGGTTGCGCGAGGCAGACTTCTGGTCGATCGAGATGGCCGGCGAGAGACCCTCGATGAAGTCGACGTCGGGCTTGTCCATCTGCCCGAGGAACTGCCGGGCGTAGCTCGACAGAGATTCCACGTAGCGCCATTGCCCCTCGGCGTAGATCGTGTCGAAGGCCAGCGAGGACTTCCCAGAGCCGGATAGCCCGGTGAAGACGATCAGCTTGTCCCGTGGCAGCTCTACGGCGACGTTCTTGAGGTTGTGCTCCCGGGCGCCCCGGACGACGAGCGAATCAGACACCCCGACAGGCTATCGGCCCGCGCAACCTCACGAACGGATGTTCGCTACTCGGCGATCTCGTAGCTGTGAAGGTAGAGGTCGATCCCGACCACGGAGACCGTTGTGGTCGACTGCAGCGACGCTCCCTCGAGAGGCTCCGAAGGCTCCGGGTTCTCGTCGAGGACGGCGAGAGTCGTCAGATCTGCGTCCCGCACCACCTCGACCGCCTCGTCGAGGTCCTCGTCGGTCACAGCGGTCAACCAGCGGCGCTCGGTGTAGGCGGCTCCCCCCTCCCGGATGAGGAACCCGTTGCGGGCCACGACGACGTCTTCGGGGCGCTCGACCAGGACGTCGAAGAGCTGGTCGAAGGAGTGGGAGCGCTCGCTGAGCCACAGGACTCCCGTCATCGATACCAGCACCGTGAGCGCCACGAGCCCGCGGCGCAAGCTGATGTCGGCACGCCCGAGCCCCGCTACGGCGAGCGCGACCAGGCCGATGCAGGTGGGCAGGGTGTAGCGCCCCGCCCACTGCGGCGCCGCGCCCCCCAAGAACTGGAACGCCCACACCAGCGGCAGCGCGGCGAGGAGGCTGACGCAGGCGTAGCGGGCGCCCGAGCGCTCCGGTGGGAAGGCCACGAGCGCAAGGATGATCGGCGCGGCCGCGAGCATGCCCGGCACGAACGCGAGGCCACCGGAGAGCGCTACCAGGTGCATGCCCCCCGCCAGGAGCATCAGCACAGCTGCCACCCGGTGCTCGCCACGTCGTGACATGACGGCGGCGCCGACGATCGTCCCCGCGGCGACCAGCCCCACTACGACCATCTCCTGCAAGGTCCCGGCGCGCATGGCCAGCATGGTGATGAGAGCCTCTCGACCACGGTCGCCCCACTGGTCGAGCCCGCTGCTGACCGTTCCGCTCACGCGGGCCGAGCGCTCGTTGCCGCTGACCCAGGCCTCCAGCGCCATGTTCGCCAACCACGGGACGGCGAAGCCCGCGACCGTCAGCGCGCCCGTGGTGACCGCCCGGCGGACCCGCTTGGAGACGACCAGCAGCACGCAGCAGCACCCGACGGTGGCCGCGGCGTAGACGAACGACTCGGTCCGCATGGTGGCGGC
>DATCYH010000222.1:0-5421 GCA_036570405.1 Nocardioides sp. | reverse complement strand
AGCCGCATGCGGAAGCCGCGACCATCACCACGATCGCGGCGGCGATGCGGAACGAGAACTCGGCCAGGAACGCACCCATGAAGCTGCGCTGGGGTCGTGCCTGCTGGTCGCCGATCGGCTCGACGGCAACCACCGCGGACGGGTTGATCGGCCCATGGATGTGCGGGTACGTCGTGTCGCCCACCTCGTCGTCGCTCCACGGGGAGGTCAGCTTGTCGGTGTCGATCGTCAACAGGACCAGGGGAGTGCGGACGTCGGCGTAGTAGCGCTCACGCACACCCTCGACCTGGTCCGCGCGGGAGGCGTGGATGAAGCCCTCTTCCTCGAGCGTGCGATCCAACGTCGACTGGGCATAGGAACCTGCCAGTCGTGCGGCGTCCCAGCGGGACTTCTCGGCGATGTGGAAGATGAGCATGGCCAGATCCTGTCAGACGTTCCGCGGGGAGTGGCCTCGTCGGGGACGCCCGGAGCCCCGGCTCCTAGAAGAGCCGCTCGGTGGGGTCGTCCATCCCGCGCAGCGCGTCGTAGTCGACGGTCACGCACTGGATGCCACGGTCGGTGGCGAGCACTTTGGCCTGGGGCTTGATCTCCTGGGCCGCAAAGATCCCGCGCACCGCGCCCTTGGCGGTGAGCAGCGGGTCGCGGTTCAGCAGCTCGAGGTAGCGGGTCAACTGCTCCACGCCGTCGATCTCGCCGCGGCGCTTGATCTCCACGGCGACGGATTCACCGTTGGCGTCGCGACACATCAGGTCGACCGGGCCGATCGGGGTGGGGAACTCCCGCCGGACCAGGGTCAGTCCGGTGCCCAGGCTGGCGGGGTGATCGGCGAGCAATTCCTGCAGGTGCTTCTCCACGCCGTCCTTCTGCAGGCCCGGGTCGATACCGAGGTCGTGCTCGGAGTCGGAGTGGATCTCCTCGAGGAGGATGCGCAGGGTGTCGGCGGGGCCCTTGCCCGATGCCCGGCTGGTCACGAGCCACTCCACCTGACCGTCCTCGGTCACGCCCTCGGTGACCTTGCAGGGCGGCGACATCCAGTTCAGCGGCTTGTAGGAGCCTCCGTCGGAGTGCACCAGCACCGATCCGTCGGCCTTGATCATCAACACGCGGGTCGCCATCGGTAGATGGGCCGAGAGGCGGCCGGCGTAGTCGACCTGGCAGCGCGCAACAACGAGTCTCACGGGAGGCGAGGCTACCCGTGCGGCGCACCAGTTCGAGAACTGCGGACATATCGCCTCGCGCGTCAACGTCTTCCAGATCACGTATCGAGTTCTGGTCTGAGGGTTACCCGCGGGTAGAACGCGTGTCACAATCGCTCGCATGACTGACACCTCAGCCACCAACGAGCAGATCAGCCGCGAGCTGGTTCTCCCTTACCTCAACCACGCGGTCCGCATGTTCGAGAGCGGCTACGCCTCGGCGACCGACATCGACAACGCGATGCGCTTCGGCTGCGGCTACCCGCAGGGTCCGCTGGCCACCATCGACGAGATCGGCGTCCAGCAGGTCCGCGACGAGCTGGCTGCGCGCTTCTCCGAGAGCGGCGACAACCTGCACAAGCCGGCCGACCTGCTCGAGAAGCTGGCCGCCGAGGGTACGACGTTCGCCTCCGGAGCCGCCGGTGCCGATGCCGAGGCGCCGCAGCTCAAGCACGAGATCACCAAGGTTGGTGTCGTCGGTACCGGCACGATGGCCTCGGGCATCGTCCAGGTCTTCGCCCAGGCCGGCTATGACGTCGTGTTCGTGGGTCGTGGCGAGGACAAGGTCGCCGGTGTCGTCGCATTCATCGAGAAGGGCCTCGGTCGTCTGGTCGAGAAGGGCAAGCTGGACGAGGACGCGAAGGCTGCGGTGCTCGGTCGCCTGACCGGGTCCACCAGCCGTGAGGACCTGGCCGACGTCGACCTCGTCGTCGAGGCCATCGCCGAGGACCTCGAGATCAAGACGCAGCTCTTCGAGGACCTGGACCGGATCGCCAAGCCCACAGCGATCCTGGCCACCACCACCTCGTCGATGCCGATCACCCAGCTCGGCGAGGTCACCTCGCGTCCCGAGTCGGTCATCGGGATGCACTTCTTCAACCCTGCCACCGTGATGAAGCTGGTCGAGGTGGTCACCACCTCGGCGACCTCGGCTGACGTGGACCAGACCGTCCTGGCGCTGTGCGCGAAGGTCAAGAAGGTGGCCGTCTCCTGCGCCGACCGCTCCGGCTTCATCGTGAACGCGCTGCTGTTCCCCTACCTCAACGACGCCGTCAAGATCGTCGACGAGGGCCGCGCCGACATCGACACGATCGACGCCGCGATCAAGGAGCAGGCCGGCTTCCCGATGGGACCCTTCCAGCTGCTAGACGTGGTCGGCAACGACGTGTCGCTGGCGATCCAGCAGGAGCTGCACGCCGAGTTCAAGGAGCCCGGCTTCGCTCCGGCTGCCGGTCTCGAGAAGGTCGTCGCCGAGGGCAACCTCGGTCGCAAGACCGGCAAGGGCTTCCACGCCTACAACTGAGCCACACGCGCGGTGCCCTTGAGGTGCCGCGCAGCCCCGAGGGAGCAGCCCGGGCGCCGCAACTCCACCAGGAGTGCGGCGCCCGGGGTCATTTGCTCACTCAGTCCAGACAGAACTCGTTGCCCTCCGGGTCCCGCATCACGATGAACCCGGCGCCCATCGGCGGTGCCGGCTCGAACCTCTCGATCCGTGTCGCTCCGAGGCCGACCAGGCGAGTGGCCTCCGTCTCGAGAGCGGCCATCCGCTCCTCACCCTCGAGCCGGGGTGCGGCGCGTACGTCGAGGTGCACCCGGTTCTTGGCCGACTTGGGCTCGGCGACGCGTTGGAAGAACAACCTCGGACCGTTGCCTGCAGGGTCCACCGAGGCGGAGGCGCGATTGTGTTCCTCGGGCGGGACGCCCAACTCGTCCAGCGCCTCGTGCCAGGTGGAGAAGCCGGACGGTGGCGCGTCGTACTCGTAGCCGAGAACTTCGTTCCAGAAGCCAGCGAGGGCATTCGGGTCGGCGCAGTCGAAGGTGATCTGCACGGTGCGCGCGACCCGGGACTTAATCGGATCGGTCCCAGTCGGATCGAGCCCAGCCATGCCCTGCTCAGACAAGCTCTCGGTCATGCTGGGGCCTCTTCCTTGCGCCACGGCTTCAGCCACTCGGTCTCGGGCCACCCCTCGAGGCCGGCGATCAGCTCATACATGGTGGCGCCATCGATCGACTCGCGGATGATGTCCGCGTGACCGGCGTGGCGGGCGAGCTCCTCGATCAGGTGCAGCCACACCCACCGCACGGACCAGGCTGCGACGTCCTTCGGGTTCCAGGGCGCGTGGGGGATGGGCACCGGGGTGTCGAGGTCGACCGACGCGAGGGCCGCCAGCACGGTGCGCGACACCTCGTCGTAGTGAGCCAGGGCCCCTGCCACGGTGTCGGTGGGCAGCCAAGTGATGTTGCGCTCGCGGTCGGCGTACACCTCCTCGAGTGGTCGGTCGTCACTCACCGGACCCGGAGCGGCCAGCACCTGCGCCGCCCAGCTGGCCTGGTTGTGTGCGGCGTGCTTGACCAGCGCACCGACGCTGAGCGCGCTGCGGGTCGGCCTCGCGCCGGCCTGCTCGTCGGTGAGGCCGAAGATCACGGCGCGGAACGCGTCCTGCTGCTGAATGACGTAGGCGCGCAGTCCGTCGCGCTCATCGATGACCGGGGGAGCTTGGGCAGGCATGGGGGTGTCCTCTCGTTGTGGTTGACGGTTCCACCCTCCCGCTGGATGTGGCCATATCCTGACCGCAATGGAGCCTGGGCCCGGAGAAGTTTCGCGTGCGCCACAATGAGGGCGTGAGTGACTCCGACCTGCACGTGACGAACCTCGGCGAGAGCGGCCCGCGGGTGGCCTTCTGCCACGGACTCTTCGGCCAGGGGAAGAACTGGACGACGATCGCCAAGGCGATCTCCGATGACCACCGGGTCTCCCTGATCGACATGCCCAACCACGGACGTTCCCCGTGGACCGAGCACCTCGACTATCGGGAGATGGCCGAGCAGGTCGCCGCGCTCTTCACCGCCGACGACCCGGTCGCCCTGGTCGGTCACTCGATGGGCGGGAAGATCTCGATGCTGCTGGCCCTGCTCCACCCCGAGCTGGTCGAGCGGCTGGTGGTCGTCGACATGTCGCCCGTGGACTACTCCGGACAGAGCGAGTTCGCCGGCTACATCGACGGCATGCAGGCGCTGGAACTTGCCTCGATCAGCACCCGCGCAGAGGCCGACGAAGCGCTGTCCGAGGCCGCACCCAACCGCACCGTGCGCAGCTTCCTGCTCCAAAACCTCCGACGTGACAGCGGAGGCGAGGGCTGGCGGTGGATGCCGAACCTGGACCTGCTCGGGCGGGAGCTGCCGGTGCTCGGCGGCTGGCCCGAGGACCGGGTGGAGGGTGCGACGTACGACGGTCGCGTGCTGTGGGTGGCCGGAGCGGACTCGCCCTACGTCAAGGACGACTATGCGCCGGCGATGGAGGCGCTCTTCCCGCGGGTGGCCAAGGTGACCATCAAGAACGCCGGACACTGGGTGCACTCGCAGCAGCCCGAGGTCTTCACCGAGGTGCTGCGACGGTTCCTGGCCGCGAAGCCATGACGGCCACCGGGCCCCGGCTGGCCTCGGGCCTCGGCTTCGCGCTCCTCTCGGCGGCCTCCTTCGGGCTCTCCGGGGCGCTGGCCCGGGGTCTGCTCGACCAGGGCTGGAGCGCCGGAGCCGCGGTCACCGTCCGGGTCGCGATCGCCGCCCTGGTGCTGCTGCTTCCGGCCACGCTGGCGCTGCGGGGCCGTTGGCACCTGCTCCGCAACGCATCACCGATGGTGGCCGTCTATGGCGTGGTCGCGGTGGCCGGCTGCCAGCTCTGCTACTTCTATGCCGTCGAGCACCTGCAGGTGGGCGTCGCCCTGCTGATCGAGTACACCGCCCCGGTGGCCGTCGTGGTGTGGCTGTGGCTGCGCCACGGCCACCGGCCGGGACGACTCACCCTGGCCGGCGCCCTGGTGGCAGCCGCCGGACTGGTCCTGGTCCTCGATGTCGTCTCGGGCGCGCGGCTCAGCGCCGTGGGCGTGCTCTGGGCACTCGGGGCCATGGTCGGAGCCGCCACCTACTTCGTGCTCTCCGCCGACGAGCACAACGGACTGCCCCCGATCGTGCTGGCCGGCGGCGGTCTCTCGGTCGGCGCGCTCGCGTTGGGACTGGCGGGCGCGATCGGCGTCGTACCGATGCAGGCGGCCACTCGTGACGTGGAGTACGCCGTCGGCACGGTGCCGTTCTGGGTGCCCCTGCTGGCGCTGGGCCTGGTGACCGCGGCCCTCGCCTACACCACCGGCATCGCCGCGGGACGCCGGCTGGGCTCGCGGTTGGCCTCGTTCGTGGCCCTCAGCGAGGTGCTGGCCGCCCTGGTGGC
>DATCYH010000221.1:0-4334 GCA_036570405.1 Nocardioides sp. | reverse complement strand
ATGCCCACGTGGCAGACACCGAACGACGAGTTCTACCAGATCCACACCGCCGTGATCGTGCCCGCGATCAAGCCCGACTCCTGGTCGGTGCGCATCCACGGAATGGTCGAGCGCGAGCTGGTGCTGAGCTACCAGGACCTGATCGAGGCCCAGCTCACCGAGCGTTGGATCACCCTCAACTGCGTCTCGAACCAGGTCGGCGGCAACCTGATCGGCAACGCCTGGTGGAGCGGCGTGCTGCTGGCCGACCTGCTCGAGCGCGCCGGCTGCCACCCGGACGCCGACGCGGTCCTGCAGACATCGCACGACGGCTGGACCTGCGGCACCCCGTTGGACGCGCTCATTGACCCTGCACGCCACGCGATGTTGGCGGTCGCGATGAACGGCGACCCGCTGCCGATCGATCACGGCTTCCCGGTACGCACGATCGTGCCGGGCCTCTACGGCTATGTCTCGGCATGCAAATGGGTGATCGATCTCGAGGTCACCCGGTTCGACGAGATCGAGGCCTACTGGACCGGCAAGGGCTGGTCGGAGCGTGGCCCGGTCAAGATCGCCTCCCGGATCGACGTGCCGCACAACGGCAAGGACGTCGAGGCGGGTTCGGTCCTCATCGGCGGCCACGCCTGGTCGCAGCACACGGGCATCGACGCCGTACAGATCTCAGTCGACGGCGGCGACTGGCAGGACGTCCGCCTCGGCGGCGTGCCGAACAAGGACACCTGGGTGCAGTGGCGCGCCGAGGTCGACCTGGCCGAGGGCGACCACGATGTGCGCGTCCGGGCGATCGGCGCGGACGGCACCGTGCAGACTGGGGCCCGCGCCGACGTCGTACCCGATGGCGCGACCGGCTGGCACGAGATCGGATTCAACGCGAAATGACCTTTCCCACACAGGGCGCCGCCCTCGTCGTCGGCGGCAGTGGCGGCATCGGCGCGGCCATCGCCACGCTCCTCGCCGAGCGCGGCAGCAGCGTCGCAGTGACCTATCGCGGCAATGCCGAGGGCGGTACGTCGACCGCGGCGGCCATCGAGGCCCTCGGTGCGCGCTCCGCGGCCCACCGTCTCGACGTCTCCGACCCCGAGGCCTGCGCCCGGGTGCTGGATGAGGTGGCCGCCCAGTTCGACGGGGTGCACACCCTGGTCCACGCCGCCGGACCGCACGTGCCGATGGTGCACCTGTCCCGGGTGACGCCGACGCAGATGGCCGAGCAGTTGCAGGCCGACGCCGCCGGGTTCTTCAACGTCGTCCACCCCGCGCTGGGCCACCTGCGGGCCAGCCGGGGCTCGATCGTCGCGGTCACCACCGCGGCCACCACTCGCTATCCGGTCCGCGACGGGCTCTCCGCGGGACCCAAGGGTGCCGTCGAGGCGCTGGTCCGCGGACTCGCCGCCGAGGAGGGCCGGTTCGGGGTGCGGGTCAACGCCGTCGGCCCCGGGATGCTCAGCGAGGGGATGGTCGAGCGGTTGATCGACTCCGGCGACCTGAGCCCCGAGGCCCTGGAGATCACCCGCGCCAACATTCCGCTGCGGACGTTAGGCACCGCCCGAGACATCGCCGAGGCGGTCTGCTTCCTGGCCTCGGGGGCTGCCGGGTTCATCTCGGGGCAGAAGCTGGACGTCGACGGGGGCTACGGCGCCTGACCCCGCGGGAAATCGGTCCAGCGCTCACCCGCCACTAGGATTGCGCGCGTGACCTTGAGGATCTATGACACCGCGACCCGTGAAGTGCGCGACTTCACGCCCCTCGAGGAGGGGAAGGCCAGTCTCTATGTCTGCGGTCTCACGGTGCAGTCGGAGCCGCACGTCGGTCACATCCGGTCCGGGGTGAACTTCGACGTCCTCCAACGCTGGCTGCGGGCCACCGGTTTCGAGGTGACGTTCATCCGCAACATCACCGACATCGACGACAAGATCCTGATCAAGTCCGCCGAGCAGGACCGGCCCTGGTACAACCTCGCCTACGACATGTCCCGCGAGCTCACGGCCGCCTATGACGCGCTCAACGTCGCCGCGCCCACCTATGAGCCGGCCGCGACCGGCCACATCCCCGAGATGGTCGAGCTGATCACCGAGCTGATCGAGCGAGGCCACGCCTATCCGGCCGGCGACGGCTCGGGCGACGTCTATTTCGACGTCCGCTCCTGGGCTGCCTATGGCGAGCTCTCCGGCCAGAAGCTGGACGACATGGAGGCCGCTGCGGACGCCGATCCGCGCGGCAAGCGCGACCCGCGTGACTTCGCACTCTGGAAGGGCCAGAAGGCCGGCGAGCCCGATACCGCCGCCTGGCCCTCGCCGTGGGGACGCGGACGTCCGGGCTGGCACATCGAGTGTTCGGCGATGGCCGGCAAGTATCTCGGTCCCGCCTTCGACATCCATGGCGGCGGGCTCGACCTCCGCTTCCCGCACCACGAGAACGAGCAGGCCCAGTCGCGTGCCGCCGGTCGTGACTTCGCGGCGTACTGGATGCACAACGCCTGGATCACCACCGCCGGCGAGAAGATGAGCAAGTCGCTGGGCAACTCACTGCTGGTGCCCAACGTGCTCGAGCGGGTGGCCGCGGCCGAGCTGCGCTTCTACATGGTCGCCGCGCACTACCGCTCCAACGTCGAGTTCAGCTTCGCGGCACTGGAGGAGGCAGCGGTCGGCTTCCGCCGGATCATGGCGTACGTCGAGCGCGCAACGAAGGCGCTCGGCGAGATGCCGGAGCGGGTCGCCGCCAGCGGCCTCGCCGCCACGGTGCCGCCCGACTTCGCCGCGGCGATGGACGAGGACCTGGGCACGCCGGCAGCGGTCGCCGTGCTGCACAACACCGTGCGCGAGGGCAACAAGGCGCTCGATGACACCGCACGACTCGGCGCCAATCTGGCGCAGGTGCTGGCCATGCTCGACGTGCTCGGCCTGCACCCCGACGACTTCAGCAGCACCGGCGGGAGCGACGCCTCTCGCCACGAACAGGCGATCGACGTACTGGTGACCGGGCTGCTCGAGCAGCGCAACCAGGCACGCGCCGACAAGGACTATGCAGCAGCCGACGCGATCCGGGATCGGATCAAGGCGGCTGGAATCGAGATCGAGGACACCCCGAGTGGTCCGAAGTGGTCTCTGGGAGAGGGAAGCAACTGATGGCCGGCAACTCACAGCGCAAGGGCGCGATCAAGAAGACCCAGAAGGGCAACCCGACTGCCGGCTCCGGCGGTCGCGTCAAGCGCGGGCTCGAGGGCAAGGGCCCGACCCCGAAGGCAACCGAACGGCCCAACCACAAGGTCTACAAGCAGCGCAACAAGGTCGACAAGTCCGCCGCGGCCCGCCCCAAGCGTCGGGTGAACAAGGGCAGCGAGGCCGAGTGGATTGCCGGGCGCAACTCCGTCGTGGAGGCACTGCGCGGCGAGATGCCCGCGACCGCGATCTATGTCGTCGAGGGCACCGAGCGCGACGGCCGGCTCCGCGAGGCGTTCGCGCTCGCTGCCGACGCCAGCATTCCGCTGATGGAGGTCTCCCGGGTCGAGCTCGACCGGCTCACCGGCGGCGCCGTCCACCAGGGCCTGGCCGCCCGGATCCCGGCCTACGAATATGCCCACCCCGATGACTTCATGGACGCCGCGGCCGCGAACTCCGAGCCTGTCCTGATCGTCGCGCTCGACTCGATCACCGACCCGCGCAACCTCGGTGCTGTGGTCCGCTCCGCCTCGGGCTTCGGGGCCCACGGCGTGCTGATCCCCGAGCGTCGCGCGGCGGGGATGACCGCCTCGGCCTGGAAGACCTCGGCGGGCGCTGCCGTGCGCCTCCCGGTCGCGCAGACCGTCAACCTGGTCCGCCAACTCAAGGCGTACCAGGCCGCCGGTTGCATGGTCGTCGGCCTCGCGGCCGAGGGCGACGTGACCCTGCCGGACCTCGACCTGGCCACCGGTCCGCTCGTGGTCGTGGTCGGCTCCGAGGGCAAGGGCCTGGGTCGCCTGGTCGCCGAGACCTGCGACCAGCTGGTTTCGATCCCGATGGCCAACAACCTGGAGTCCCTCAACGCCGGAGTGGCAGCCTCGGTTGCGCTCTATGCGATCGCGCAGGCTCGCGTGGGCGCCTGAGTCGCCCATGCACCCGGCGTGACAAGGTTGGCGCGATGACGGAGAAGAAGAAGACCGCGCTGCGGGTAGGGGTCTATTTCCTCGCCTGGTTGGTGATGGCGGTCCCGGTCTCCTTCGGGCTCTTCCTCAACGCGGAGAAGTCGGTCACCGTGGCCAGCCACGACGCGATGATCAGTCCCGCGCTCGGCAACCACGTCACGATCCGCACCGGCCCCTTCCTCCCGAACGTACGACGTGAGGCGCGGGCTCCGCT
>DATCYH010000220.1:0-6533 GCA_036570405.1 Nocardioides sp. | reverse complement strand
TCCGGTCGCCGGGATACTCGTCCTCGTCCTTGCCGATCTTGATCGTGGTCACCGCGCGCCACTGGTGCTCCTGCGAGCACGGCACCTTGACCGAGCCCGCGACGCTCGCGCCCTGGGCACAGACCATCCACTTGTCCTGCGGCTTGCCGCTGCCCAGCAGGCCCTTGGCCGTGGTCGGCAGATTGACGTAGGCCTTTGCCTGATCACCGCCGCCGACGACGTCGCAGCGGTACCAGCGGGCGCCGTCCTTCCAGGCCTTCTCCGAGGGTCGGAACCACGCCCAGCTCACGATGCTGCGCATCACCAGGGACTCGTCGGCGCCGAGGAACTTCTCGAACTTCGCCGCGCAGGTCTTGTAGGCCCACAGGCCGAGCTTCTCGCTCTTGTAGCCGGTGGCGGCGATGCTCTCCGGGATGGTGCCGACGGCGAACGTCTCGGCCGTGTGCGGCTCGGCGCAGTCGAGGGTCTTGGTGGCATTGTTGGTCTTGCCGACGTCGTCGGGGGTGAGCACCCGGCACGCGCCGAGCTCGGGCGGCTCGACGGCGTCGACCTGCGCAAGGTCGACTCGACTGTTCTTGTCGTCGTCGCTGCAGGCGCTCAGGCCGCTCATCAGGAGAGCGGCGGTGACCGCGACGATCAGGTGGCGTCCGGATGGCACAGTCAGCAAGGTCCTCACGTGGTCAGCAGTGCGGCGATAGTACCGCCCAGCTCGTAGGCGGCCGAGGTGTGTGAGTCCTCGACGTCACCGAGCACCTCGAGTACGTCGTACCCCTGGCGCCACCCGAGTGCGCCGACGATGGACTGGACCGACCTGACGGCACCGGTGGTGTCGTAGCGACCGTGCACCCACAGGCCGTAGGGCCTCTTGGTCGTCGCTCCCTCGGAGTCCCCGGCCGAGCCGCTGGGATCGAGGGCTCCGCCGACCTGGAGGAAGGTGGAGTCGAAGAAATGCTTGAGGGCGCCCGACATGTAGCCGAAGTTGGCCGGAGTGCCGAGCAGGTAGCCGTCGGCGGCGAGCACGTCGTCGGCCGTCGCCTCCAGGGCAACGCGCTCGACGACCTCGACTCCCTCGATGCTCTCGTCGCCGGCGCCAGCGAGGACGGCCTCGGTGAGTGCCTGCATCGATCGGGTGGGGGAGTGATGGACGACAAGCAGGGTGCTCATGACTCCAGCCTGCCACGGTGCGCTAAGGTGGAAGGGTCATGAACATTCGCAGCCTCCTCCTTCGCTGCCGCAACGAGGCCTGAAGCCGGCCCCCTCGTTGCGGAGTGCGTGCTGCCGTCCGGCATCCGATCCCATGCAGCGAGGACACCATGACCATCAAGAACACCGATCTGGGAAACACCAGCAATCACCAGAAGTCGAGCGGCATGCCGGTCGGCCGCTACACGCCCTTCGTGCCGGTCGACGTGCCGGACCGGACCTGGCCGACGAAGAAGATCACGGCGGCGCCGCGGTGGCTCTCCACCGACCTGCGTGACGGCAACCAGGCGCTGATCGACCCGATGACCCCGGCCCGCAAGCTCACCATGTTCGAGCTGCTGGTGAAGATGGGCTACAAGGAGATCGAGGTCGGCTTCCCGAGTGCGAGCGCCTTCGACTTCGACTTCGTCCGGAAGCTGGTCGAGGAGGACCGGATCCCCGACGACGTACAGATCTCGGTGCTGACCCAGGCCCGCGAGGACCTGATCGAGCGCACGGTCCAGTCGCTGGTCGGCGCTGACCGGGCCACGATCCATCTCTACAACGCAACCGCGCCGCTGTTCCAGCGCGTGGTGTTCGGCGTGACGCCCGACGAGTGCCGCAACATCGCCACCCGCGGCACCGAGATGGTGATGAAGTATGCCGAGGAGCTGCTGGGCAACTGCGCCTTCGGCTACCAGTACAGCCCCGAGATCTTCACCCAGTCCAACACCGACTTCGCACTCGACGTCTGCGAGGCGGTCTCCGACGTGTGGCAGCCGGAGCCGGGCCGGGAGATCATCCTCAACCTGCCGGCAACCGTGGAGATGTCCACGCCGAACACCTATGCCGACCAGATCGAGTACTTCTCTCGCGGCCTGACCCGGCGCGAGGTCAGTGCGATCAGCCTGCACCCGCACAACGACCGCGGCACCGCGGTCGCAGCCACCGAGCTCGGCCTGATGGCCGGGGCGGACCGGGTCGAGGGCTGCCTGTTCGGGCACGGCGAGCGGACCGGCAACGTCGACCTGGTGACCCTGGGGATGAACCTGTTCAGCCAGGGCATCGACCCGCAGATCAGCTTCAGCGACATCGACGAAGTGCGCCGCACGGTCGAGTACTGCACCAACCTACCGGTGCACCCCCGGCACCCGTACGCCGGCGACCTCGTCTACACGGCTTTCTCCGGCTCGCACCAGGACGCGATCAAGAAGGGCCTCGAGGACCTCGAGCGCAAGGCTGCCGAGCGCGGCATCTCGGTGCGCGACATCGAGTGGGAAGCGCCCTATCTGCCGATCGACCCGAAGGACGTCGGGCGCACCTACGAGGCCGTGATTCGGGTGAACAGCCAGTCCGGCAAGGGCGGTGTGGCCTACATCCTGAAGGCCGAGCACAAGCTGGACCTGCCGCGTCGGGCGCAGATCGAGTTCAGCCGAGTCGTCCAGGAGCGCACCGACGTCGAGGGTGGCGAGATGTCACCCGACGTGATCTGGGACGTGTTCCGCTCGGAATACCTCGACCGGAAGTCGCCGTTGGAGCTCAACTCCGTGCACACCTCCTCGGCTGCCGGCGAGAGGGACCAGCTCAACGTCAACGTCCACGTCGACGGCGAGCTGCGCTCGCTCGAGGGCAGCGGCAACGGTCCGATCGCGGCGTTCGTCGACGCGATCAACCGACTGGTCGCCGACGAGCAGGCGGCGGGCAACCCGGTCTACGAGACCCGCGGTGACGTCCGGGTGCTGGACTATGCCGAGCACGCACTCTCCGCCGGTGGCGACGCGATCGCGGCGGCCTATGTCGAGTGCGCCGTGGGTGACCAGGTGCTGTGGGGTGTCGGCCTGGACGCCAACATCGTCACCGCCTCGCTCAAGGCCGTGATCTCCGCGATCAACAGGGCGTGACCAACCGGGCCTGAGCGCCCGCTCAGCCTGCCTGATCAGGCGGGCAGGACCATCTCGTCCACCAGCAGGTCGGACCCCTCGCGCAGGGGTCCGGCCCTGCCGGTGGCGACGAACCCGAACCGCTCGTACGTCGCGCGCGCGGCGTCGTTGCCACGGGTCACGTCGAGCATCACCCGCCGGCCGCGTTCCCGCGCCCTGGCCACGATGTCCTCGAGCACGAGGCGGGCGAGCCCGCGTTGGCGAAACGCCGGGTCGGTCCACATCGCCACGATCTGGGTCCGCTGCTGGTCAATGTCGAAGCTGCCTCCCATCGCGGCCGGGACCCCGTCGACGTAGGCGATCGTCGAGTCCTCGGCCCGCTGGCGCCAGGTCTCCTCGGTGAAGGCCTCCTCGCGCACCGATGTGGACCCGAATGCGTCGGGGGAGTCGACCAGCGATCGCAACCGCAGGTTGCGCCAGTCGCGCCAGTCGTCTGCGCTCAGGCGGCGCACCTCAATGCTCACGGCTGCCACGTCCTTCCGGGGTGCTGCTCGGCTTCGTACTTGCCGCGGACGGCGGCACGCATCTGGTCGATGTTCTCGCGCAGCGCATCCGAGACCAGCTCGTCGGTGCGCGGGTCGTTGAGCACCTCGAAGAGCAACCGGAACACGGTGTCGCTGACCAGACGCACCACGTCATCGTGGAACGGCAGGAACTTCAACCTGCCCATCTGCTGGTCCCGCTTGATCAGGTCGAGGACCAGGGCGTCGAGCTCGCTGCGATTCTCGTTCAGTGCTCGCGCGATGTTGGCCGTGTAGTGACCGGTCTGGAGCACTGAGGTCACCTCGTCCATCACCGCGATCGTGACCGGGCGCTTGATCGCCTCGACGAGGGTGTCCGTGCCCTGCTTGAGGATCGCCGCAGTGACCCGGTCGCCGAAGGCGCGGTCGGCGGCACGGCCCAGCCTGGCCAGGACGATGACGATCCGCAGCAGCCGGAACGACCTGAAGGCCGGGTGCGAGACCGGGATCATCCCGAGCACCTCGTACCAGTAGCGCGCCGGGAACCTCCAGCCCTCACCGGAGCGACCCCAGCGCCACAGGAACTCGACCGCGAACAACGCACAGATCGCGTAGTCGGCGAGGATCACCTTGCGTTGAGTGGCCTCCGGGACGTCCCAGAAGGTGATCCACGCCAGGAGCACGACCGAGATCAGCGCGATGACGAGCATCGTCCAGTCCGCGAACCCGACCGGCGGCTTGGACGGATAGCGGGCCAGCGGCGGCTGTTTCGCCGCCCTGCGGCGTGCCATGGCGTGCGAGGACATGCGGACAAGAGTGTCAGGTTCGCTGCCGATAGGCTCGCCGCCATGCGAAACGCACGGAGAATCACCTCAGCCCTTGCCGCCACGGCAATCCTGTTCACGGCCGCAGCGTGCTCGGACTCCGAGGACTCCTCGGACGGCGGCGCGGCACCCGACAAGGCGTGCACGGCGGACGACATCGAGGTCACCGGCGGGTTCGGCGAGAAGCCCACCGTGACGTTGCCCGACGACTGCACGCCACCTACCTCCGTGGTGACCAAGGACCTGGTTGCCGGCTCCGGGCCCGAGGCCAAGGAGGGCGACACGGTCCTGACCGACTACCTGCTCGTCACCTGGTCGAACAAGCAGGTCCTGGACAACTCGTTCGACCGCGGCGAGCCGTTCCCGGTCACCCCGTTGGGCCAGGCACCGGTGATCGACGGCTGGAACGAGGGCCTGGTCGGCATCCAGAAGGACGCCCGACGCCTGATCATCATCCCGCCGGAGAAGGGCTACGGCCCCGGTGGCAACGGCGTCGAGCCTAACGAGACCCTCGTCTTCGTCGTCGACGCGCTCGAGATCAGCTGATCTGCGACTGACCCAAATGGTTCGCATCGCGCGATAGATTGCCGGCCATGGCACGCACACCCCTGGTCTTGGAGCGCATCGGGCAGTTCTTCATGGGAGAGGACCGGCTCGAGTACACCGAGTTCGGTTCGGGGGACCGGTGGGTGATCCTGATCCACGGGCAGCTGATGGTGCGCCGGATGTGCCAGCCGTTGGCACGTGCGCTGGCCGCCGAGGGAAACCACGTGATCACCCTCGACCTGCTCGGGCACGGTCGCTCGGATCGCCCGGACGACCCAATGGTCTATTCGATCCCGGCCTTCGGCCAGCAGGTGCTCGCACTGCTTGACCACCTCGGTGTCGACACCGCGATCGTCGGGGGAACCTCCCTGGGTGCCAACGTCGCGCTCGAGGTCGCCGACGTTGCGCCTCAGCGGGTGCAGGGACTCCTGGTCGAGATGCCGGTGCTGGACAACGCGGTCGAGGCGGCGGTGGTGGCCTACGGACCGATGATGCTCGCGGCGCGCCACCTGCCGCTCTCGGTGCGGGCAGTGCGCGCGGTGACTCGCCCGGTGCCCCGCGGACTGGTGCCGTTCTGGGCCGGGATCGGCCTGGACATCTGTGACCAGAGACCAGGGTCGATGGCTGCCATCCTGCACGGGATCGTCTTCGGGCGCCTGGCCCCGCCGTCCAGCCGACGGCGAGCCCTCGACGTACCGACGATGGTGGTCGGGCACCGGTCGGACCCGATCCACCCCGCCGCCGACGCCGCCATGCTCGCCGCCGAGGTTCCGGGCGCGCAGTTCGTGCAGGCGCGCAGCATCCTCGAGTGGCGGCTCAGGCCCGAGCGACTCGACGGGCTCGCGGCCGACTTCGTCGCCCAGTGCTGGCAGACACGGTCCGGGAGTGCCGCCAACCGCGCCTGACCCGGCACAATGGGGGCATGCCCCTGTATCGAGCCGAAGCCGTGGTGCTGCGCACCCACAAGCTCGGTGAGGCGGACCGGATCATCAGCCTGCTGACCCGTGAGCACGGCCTGGTCCGTGCGGTGGCCAAGGGCGTGCGGAGGACCACCTCGCGGTGGGGCTCACGACTCGAGCCCTTCACCCACGTCGACCTCCAGTTGGCCGAGGGGCGCAACCTCGATGTGATCACCCAGGCCGAGACGATCGACCCGTTCTCGTCGCGCCAAGGCATGGACTACGAGCGCTACACGGCGGGCACTGCGATGCTCGAGACAGCTGAGCGCCTCATCATCGAGGAGCGGCAGCCGGCCCTGCAGCAGTTCCTCCTGCTGGTCGGAGGGTTGCGCGCCCTGACCACTCCCGAACGTCGGGCCGGTCAGGTGCTCGACTCCTACTTCCTCCGGTCGCTCTCGGTTGCCGGCTATGCGCCGTCCTTCGATGCGTGCGCCCGCTGCGATGCACCGGGACCGCATCGCTGGTTCAACCCGTCGGCCGGTGGCGTGCTGTGCAGCACCTGCCGCCTCCCGGGATCGGCGAACCCCGCTGCCGAGACGGTCACCGTGCTCGGTGGCCTGCTCGCAGGGGACTGGCCGTTGGTCGAGGGCAGCGACCCGCGCCACCTCAAGGAGGCGACCG
>DATCYH010000219.1:0-9737 GCA_036570405.1 Nocardioides sp. | reverse complement strand
GGCCTGGCCGTCGCTGACGCCGAGTACTTCAATTCCGTCACTGGCTTCGGTGTCGAGGCGACGGTCGGCGGCCGCCACGTCCTCGTCGGCCGCGGACAGTTCCTCGCCGACCGAGGCGTCACCGGGACCGAGATCGATGCCGTCATCGAACCGCTCGAGCGCGACGGCCACACCGTCGCAGGAGTCGCCGTCGATGGCGCGTTCGTCGGCGCCATCGGTCTGGGCGACGAGTTGCGGCCTGATGCCGTGGAGGCAGTCCGGCAGATGCGGGCCGTCGGCATGCACCCCGTACTCGTCACAGGTGACAACGCTGAGACCGCGCGTCTCGTGGCCGAGCGCGTCGGGATTGACGACGTCCACGCAGGCGTGCTTCCCGACGGTAAGGCCGACATAGTACGTCGCCTCCAAGCCGACGGAGACCGAGTGGCGATGGTGGGCGACGGCATCAACGACGCTCCCGCCCTCATGCAGGCCGACGTCGGCATCGCTATGGGCGGTGGGACCGACATCGCCGTCGAGTCTGCGGACGTAATCATCCTGCGCGACGACCTCGGCGCCGTGCTGACGGCCAGGGAGATCAGCCGGTCCAGCTACCGACGGACCCGTCACAACGTTGGTCTCGCGTTCATGTTCAACGGCATCGGCATTCCGCTCGCGGCCACGGGGCTTATCCAGCCGGTGTGGGCGATGATCGCCATGGCGCTGTCGGTTACGACGATCTTCGTGAACTCCCTCGGAGGGCGACCGTCGCTGTTGTTCCAGGCCATCGGCAGCGTCGGCCGCACCACGCCCGCCGCCTCGGAGGCCTGACCATTGATCGTTAGCCGCGACGGCCATCAGGACGCGCTGTCGCCAGCGCAGCTTCGTCGCCTCCTACGCGTGCTCACGGCGGCAACCTTCCTGGTCTTCTTCCAGGGATTCATGGTGGCGCCGTTGATCCCCGTCCTCGCCGAGATCTTCGACGTGACCCCGCGCTTCATGGGGTTCATCGAGCCCGCCTATCTCATCCCGTACGGCGCCATGGTTCTTGTGTGGGGGCCGCTCTCGGACCGGGTCGGGCGGCGACAGGTGATTCTCGGTTCCATGTGCGGCTTCGTCGCGCTGACCGCCCTGGCGACACTCGCCGATGGCGCCGGTGCCTTCCTTGCCGCCCGTGCCCTCATCGCTGTCGGCTCCAGCGGCATCGTCCCGATCGCCTTGGCACTGGTCGGCGACGTGTTCCCCTTCGAACAACGAGGCCACGCCCTCGGGTGGCTGTTCGGCGCCATGGCGGGAGGGATTGCCGTCGGTTCCAGTGCCGGGGCGCTCCTGGAGCCGGCAGTTGGCTGGCGCGGCCTGTACATCATCGTGTCGGCGCTGGGAGCCGGAGCCCTGACCGTGCTCTGGCGTCATCGCCGCCTTCTCGACACAGGACCACGGGGTCAGCCTCGGCCGGTCGCCGCGGTGGCTCGGAGCTACCTCGCTCTGCTTCGCGCGCCCCGCGCCCGGCGGACCTACGCCTACGTGCTATTCAACGCAGTCCTGCACGCCGGGATCTACACCTGGCTAGGTGTCTACTTGGTCGACCGTTACGACCTGAGCGAGGTGGGCATCGGTGTGACCATGCTGGGCTACGGCATCCCCGGTTTCCTCCTCGGCCCTGTGGTCGGCCGCCTCGCGGACCAGCGCGGCCGAGCGCGGCTCATACCGCTGGGACTCACGGTTGCTGCCATCGCCGCTGGCGTCCTTGCACTGTCCGTCCCTGTCGGACTGGCCGCGTTGGCGGTGGCGCTGCTGTCCTTGGGCTACGACCTCACCCAGCCACTTCTCGCTGGGATCGTCACCGACCTCTCCCCGAACCGTGGCCAAGCGATGGCACTCAACGTCTTCACGCTCTTCATAGGGCTGGGCACGGGGAGCCTCGTCTTCCAGGCTCTGCTACCCCTTGGCTTGGCCACGGCGCTGACCGCGTTCGCCACCGCTGCCCTCGTAGCGGCGCTTCTTGCGCTTCGTGCCTTTCGATCTGAGCTGCCACCGCGCCCACCAACGGAAGCCGCCGCCGCTTCCGGATCGGCGCCAACGTCGAGCGCCTCAAGATGAGCACCGCGGTTCATCAAGAACATCACGCAATCCGATTGGCCGCCGCCTGGATGGCCTCTGATCAGCGGAGCGCGGTCGGATGGCGCCGCAGCAGCTCGCTCGCCAACCCCTCCACTACGCCGCCTCGACCGCGATCGTTCGAAGTCCGCCATCACCGGAACCGAGAGGTGTGACCGCCTCCGAAGCACGCGCCCCCGCAACGCCGGCTACGGGCAGCATGGACGAGCGGGGCGTCGCCAACCACGCTGTTGAGGGATCCGAAACAGCGGACGGGGGTGGATACCGCGGTCGCCGTCGTCGGAAGGCGACCTGAGGACGGCCCCGTCTGGCGGGCCGGCTAGAGGCGAGGAATCCCGGCGTGCTCGAGCATTCGTAGGAGAGCCGGGCTCGGGACTCGTAAGGACCGGCCGAGCTTCACGACGGGAAGCCCGTCGGCGCCGTCGGTCGCCAGCCATCTGCGGGCGAGGGCGTAGGCGCTGTTGCGGCTGATCCGCAGCAGCGCTGCAGCTTCGTCGATGGTGAGCACGTTCGGAAGGTCGGCGGGGCCGGTGCTATGAACGGATGCCGCGTCGGTCTCGTCGGCGACGTGGAGCGTGGGGCGGGTGGGGGTCATCGGAGGCCTCGTTCCAAATCGGGAGGGGCGGTGGCGATAGGCGGGCACTGAACGGGTTCGGGCGTAGCGGGAAGCCAGTCGGCAAAGGGCAGGCGACGGAGTACGTGGCCGATCGGCTCGACACCGAGGTCGTCGCCGGTCGGCGGCGATTGCTGGCTCGTCAGCTCGTGGCAGATGGCAAGGAGGGGACGGAGACCATCGCGAGAGATGCCGGCACTGAGGGCGTAGCGGAGGTTCTCGACGGCCCAGTCCTCTGGCAACGAGAGGTGCAGATCCTCTCGGCCGAGACCTCGTGCGTACTGGTCCAGGGCGGCGACGGCTGCGTCGTAGCTGGCCGTGGCCGCAGCGTCGATGGGAACCGGGCCGAGCGCCCAGCCCCACTTGTCGGGCGGCCCGTCAGTTTGGCGCCGTTGGCTGCGGTGGGAGAGAACGGCGGTGAGCGCAGCGTGGCGGTGCCGGCGAAGGTGGATCGGGTCGTGGGGCCGGTCCTCGTGCCGACTGGTCCATGCCGGCGGCGGGTCGTGCGCAAGGAGCCGGGCAAGTGTCCGGGATCGGTCAGCGGCAGGGAGCTCGATGGCGACTCGCTCGGATCCGGAGCGCTGGAGCCGGTCGGCGACTGCGGTAAGGAGGTCCGGCTCGGGGGCCTTGGGTAGGTGCTCGCCGTCGAGCGCGTCGGGTGCCCGAGTGAGGTAGAGGTGGTTGGCTCGCCGCCCTCGTGTGATGTCGACGTAAGCCTCGGAACGGGTAGCGCCGTCGTCGATGCGGCTGGTGGATACGTCGAACGTCGCTCCCTGCACGGCGTAGCTGGTGAGCGCGTACGCGTGGTCGATGCCCACGTCGATGCGACAACCGGACCCTTGGTGCTCCTCGAGGAAGTGACGGGGCAGCGCGATGGCGCCAATTCCCTCGAAGCAAACCTCGATCGCCTTGGCCTTGCCGTCACGCGCCGTGTGCAGAGCGGTGACGGTGCCGGTCGCGCCGTTGCGGACGTATGCCGTCGGGTCGTGTGGGGTGTGGAGGTGTCGGGCAGCCATTCGGGCAACGACTCGGTCGCCGACAGCGAAGGCGCGTCCATCGCTGGTGACGTGCTCGACATCTCCGAGCTCGCCGTTGGCTCGGCGAAGCTGGCGGGCGAGCCGGTTGAGCACTCGTCGTGTGTGATGACGGCGATCCACCATCGGGTGCTCGGCGCCGTTCTGATGTGCGTCCCACCAGCTGCGGAGCATTCCGAGGTAGAGGTCGAGGTCGTTCTCGGCGATGTGGAGGTGCCCAGACTGGGCGAGGTGAGCGAAGGCCTCCTGCGTTCGTCCGGCTCGCAGGAGGTCGGCAGCGGCACGGTCACCTGGGTGGGTGACGCGTCGAGCGGTTGCCAACTCAGGGGTGTGGTCCGGGTATCGGGAGCACAGGTGGCGGTACATGCCGCCGGCGGCGACGGCGCTGTGCTGGTCGGGGTCGCCGATGAGCCGGACGGCCGCACCGGTCCGATCGGCGAGGTCGAGGAGTGCATAGAGGTCCCGGTCCGAGAGGGTGGAGGCTTCGTCGATGACCAGGACGCTGCGGGCGTGCAGCGACGGCCGATCAGCGCGGGCGAGGTACCAAGCCACGGTCTCGGTCGGGATCCCGGCGCCGTGGGCGAGGTGACGGGCCGCTTCACCCTTGACCGCGGCACCCACGACCTCGTACCCACAGGTCTGCCAGGCGGTAGCCGCGGCTGCCATCGCCGTGGTCTTGCCGGCACCGGCGCGCCCAACGGCGCACTGGATGGCCTGCCCCGACTGACAGAAGGAGCGCACGAGCGCTCGCTGCTCCTCGCTGAGGTCGGGATGCGAATCGAGTGCTGAGTGAAGGCCTTCGGCGGTGACGGCAGCGTGGCCAGCGTCGACCCCGGCCTGGTAGCGCTGGAGGATGCGTCGCTGGACGTCGAGGATCTCACAGGTGGTGAACAGCTCTTGGCGGCTGAGCGCTCCTGGGAGGCCGGTGGTGTCGAGCTGGACAACTCGGCCGCTGGCAAGAAACCCGTCGGCGAGGCGTTCGGCCCGGGCGGCGTCGACGGGAAGCGGTTGGCCATGGTGGTCGAGATCGGCGAGGGCGACGAGTACATCGGAGCGGGTGAACAGGGAGTGTCCGGCGCACACCCCGGCCTCGGGGTCCGCGAGCTGGTCGTAGACGACAGTGTCGACGACTGCCGGTACGTCGGGCAGGTCACGCTCGGTGCACGCGCGCAGCGCTTCGGGTGTGAGCCCGAGCTGTTGGGCTCGGGTCCACCATTCGTCGACCAAGTCGGCGGAGTCGACGGGTTCCTTGGGGGTTCGGGTGCCGGTGATGACGGCATGGACCTCATCGAGGGTCGTGCGCCGGCCGATCTCGGCTTCGAGCTCGGCGATGGTTTCCTCGATCTCGGTACGTCGTCGGGAGAAGGCCCGCAGGACCTCGTCGGAGATGCCATCGATCTCCCACGACCCCGATCGCCCCTTCCGCCAGCCCACCCCAAGAGATGCGCCCAGCCGGTGTCGCATCTCGATGGTGGCGAGCGCCGAGGCGCCCTGGGCGTGGGTGTAGAGCCCACGCGCATCGAGCGCCCGTCGGATGCCGTGCTCGTCGACGATGGTGTTGGCGACCACGTTGTGGTGATGGGGGAAGGGGTCCAGGGCCCGGCTGGTCAGATGCCGGAACGACGCCACCGTCAGACCCCGCCCCAGGACCTCAGTGCCGTGCTGACGGCCGGCGGTGGCGTGGTACTCCAGGAAACCGATCCCGCGGTCGTTGCCGGCTTCGATGGCATCGAGAACCGCAGCGCGGGTGTCCGAGTCGCCGAGTAGGCCGAGCACGCCAAGCGACTTCTCGGTGGTCAGGGTCAGGTCGAAGCCCACCCGCACGGCCGGTGCGACCCGCCGCTCGAGGAAGGCCACCAGCTCTCGGCGGGTCACCAGCCACTGGCCCTTCGTGCCACGGTGCGCGACGAGGTAGGCGCGGGCCGGTGCAGTGCCGGCACCGAGGGTTGCCTCGATGGCATCGCGATCGGCTTCCCATCGCTTCGCCAGTCGACGTAGGTAGCGGGGGATGACTCCAACCAATCGTGCCGCCTCGGCGATGTTCAGCTGATCGTCGGGGTCACCGCCGGCGGCAACGACCGAGGGGTCTGTGCCCAGCGCTCGGGCTTGTTCACACCTGTCGAGCTCGCTCTCGGTGATCCACCGTGATCCGTCGGCCGCGATGACCGGCACGAGGTAGCTCCCGGAAGGCTGCACCGCCGCCGTCGATTGGGTGACGGCAGCGACCAGGACCGCGATGGCGTGGCGCTGGCCGGACCGGAGCAGCACGTCGAGGTCGCGTGGCTCGAGCCCCAAGGCCGCGCCGGCGTCGGTTTCGCTGTAGATCGCCTCACCTGACGGGCTGGTCGCGGTGTGTTGGCCGACGCCCAGCGTGGGCCGGCGCCCGGCCGACCCCGACGCACTGACCAAGCGCCCACCGGTTCGTGGATCGCGGCCTGCGAGAACCCGAGCGAAGTCGTGGGGGTCCACCGGGCCGATCAGTCCCGTCTCTCGGGCAGTGACGCCGAGCCACCGGCCCGGTTCAGTCCCTCGGTCCGAGTAGTAGCTGGCCGGTCCCTCCCCGGACGGCACCCTGGGCGCGGATCGGTCCATGGAGGGCGTGGTGGGGGTGCGGGGCTCGAGGTACCGCACGATCGCGTTGACGACCTGGCCGACAGTTCGCCCACCCGTCGACCCGAGCGCGGTGATGGCGAACCTCACGGCGCCGACTCCTCGGCGGCGCAGCACCGCAGGTGCCCCGGAGGGGCACCTGCAAGGGTGTGCGCGCCGGGTCTGGCCTTCTGCGGCGGTGGGGTCGTGCTCCGACGACGGGCTTCCGGAGGGGGCGGGCCGCCGGTGGAGGTTCATCGTCCGATGGACCGGACGGGTGCTGCGGGCGACGTGGGTTCGATCGATCGGGGCCGTTCGAGCCGATCGAGGCGGGCGGTGATCGTGGCGACCTTGTCGGCGGTCTGGTCCCGTGCGCCGATGTTCTGGATGTGCTGGTCGAGCAGGCGCTCGTGGGTCCGCTGCGACCACTCCGGGAGACGGGTCACGTGGTGGCGCTCGAGGCCCGGAGCCTGCCCGTAGACCTCGAGGGTGTGGTCGGTGTCCCACCGTGCCAGCCGGTACCGGACGAGGCGATCGATCGAGTGCACGAGGCGGCTGTTCTTGCCTGCGCTGGCGCCGAGCCCCAGCGATTTGCTGAGCTCTTCGTGCGTGATGGTTGCGGGCACCCGCTCGATCCACAGGACGGGGAGCCGTCGCAGGAGCAGTGTGGCGGTCGGCCCGACGACGGGGCCCCAGCAGTGCTCGACGTAGGGGTCGGTCAGGTCGAAGCCGAAGCGCTGCACGCGTGGGTCGGGGTGCTCGACGGGGATGAGGGTCAGGACGTCGCGGTTCTCCATGACCATCTAGGCCCGCGATCACAGGTGGATCGCGCGAGCCGGGCGCCGGTCGATCGGGCGTAGATCGAGCACTTCTCGAAGAATCTCCGGAACACGACCTCGCGCGGGACCGCCAGCACGACCCCGGTTTCGGAACCTGCCCGTGTCCAGACGACACGAGGAGGTTCCCGATGGGAAGGATCTTGGAAGTGCTCGACCGGGAGTGGGAGGAGCTGGCGACTTCAGCGAAGGCCCGCCGAGCTCTCATCCGGTGGGCGAACATCTGCCCGGCGCTCGCCGGATTTCGGAGTCTCGAGGAGGTGGTGGCGAGTCGACGCGATCCCGCCCGATCGGAGCCGACGCAGCGCGCCCTTGCCGTCCTGGCCGCCGAGGACGACGTCGCAGCCCGCACCCTCCTGAAGGCGGTCACGCCCGGCCTCGTCACGATCGCCGCACGGTTCGGCAACGACGACGAGGCCGCCATCGAGGAGGTCATGGCGCTGGCGTGGGAGCGGATCCGCACGTACCCGTGCCACCGATCGGGAACGGTGGCGGCGAACGTCCTCCTCGACGTCCGAAAGCGCTACCGCCGCCATCGCACGATCGAGACGCCGGAATCGGTCTACCTCGACTCCGACCTCGTCGACAGCAACCCGTCGGTGGAGGAGGAGGTGCTCGGCCGGCTGTTCATCACGGAGCTGGTCGAGAGCCAGTACCGAGGCCTGATGACCAAGCCCGTCCTCTCCACGATCCTCCGCACCCGTCTCGGTGGCGAAGCCTTGGCCGAGGTGGCGAACGAGCAGCAGGTGAGCGTTCGCCTGCTCCGCCATCGCCGCTGGCGGGCCGAGGTCCGGCTCCGCGAGCTCCCGCTTGCTGCATGATGCCGATCCGCCTCCATGGCGAGCCGCTGGCGAGGCGGTTTACGAATCGCTCGCCGAGGGTCACAATGGGTGTTGGCCGTTCACGGCCCGGTCTCGTCTGCCTGACCGATACGAGGCGGACCGCCCACCCCGCAAGGTTGCGCCGCGGTCCTCTCGACGGCATTCGGGTGAACGCCCGCACGACGTGGAGCGCTCCGCAGCGGAAGGGTGGGCTCTTCTCTCACGAGGAGGCACCGTCCGTGAACCGCCCCCGGCCCTGGTTCTCGAAGCCCCGCACAACCCGACGCCGCTCAGCAGCACTCGCCGTCGCAGTGCTGCTCCTCGTTGGTGCTGGCTGCGGCGGCGACGACCCCGACGAGTCAGCGTCGACCACGAGCACCACGGAACGCTCGACGACGACGGAATCCAGCACCTCGACGACCTCCGGCTCCCCGACGACGGCCTCGCCGAACGCCACGAGCACCGCCGCTGCGAGCTCACCGGCCGAGCAGGAGGTCATCGACCGCTATGTCGGCTACTGGAACGCTCGGTTCGAGGCCAACTCCGGCACACCGGATCCGAACGATCCGAGCCTGCGGGAGTACGCCACCGGGGCGCAGCTGGACGCGGTCATCGCTGAAACGCAGTCGAACCTCGACCGAGGACTGGCGTTCCAGCGGCCGGCCGAGCCGCACAACGTGCAGCACGTGACCGTGGTGGAGCTCGAGGGCGACCACGCTGTGGTGCAGGAGTGCGTCGTGTCCGACGGTGTGATCATCAGGCGGGACACGGGCGAGGTCGTGAACGACGACGTCGCCACCCACAACGTGCGCGGCGAGCTGACCCGCGTCGATGGTGAGTGGCGCGTCTCTGAAGCACGACTTGTCCAGCGCTGGGACGGAGTAGCGGGATGCGCCCTCGACTCCTGATCGCCGTGGGCGCGTCCGTGGTGGTCGTCCTGGCCTTCGCGTCTCCGGCGTCCGCCGACGATCGACCGAACGGAACGGGAGGCGCCTACATCGACGGAGGGGGCGACCCGACAGCGACCGCTACCCAGGGGCCGGGGGACAGTGGATCCGACCAAGGCAGCGATAGCGCGGGTGATCCGTCCTGTCATTGGAACGTGGTGATCGAGGACGACTTCGCCTTCCACGTCTACGACGTCGACACCTTGCAGTCACAGCACTCGGCCACCGGCCGGTGGCTGGAGTACTGGTGCGACGGCCACGGCGCTGCTTCGGTCGACGGCTACTTCCTCATCCCCGAGGGCGGGATGGTCGACCCACGAGCCCTCGCGCAGGACGCTCTCGCATCTGCCCAGATCGCCTCGCCAACGATCCGCACCAGCCCATCGGAGAACGGCCGGCTGTACGTGCACGTTCCTACCTGGCTCTGGCTCGAAGGGGACTGGTGGCACGGCTACACCGCAACGGCCACCGCCGGACGGGTGTGGTCGACGGTGACGGCGCAGCCGGTGTCGGTCTCATGGACCCTCGGTGACGGCAACCGCGTTGTCTGCGCCGGTCCCGGGAAGGCATGGACGCCGGCGGCAGACGAGGCCGGCAGCGACTGCACACACACCTACCGCACGTCCTCCGCTGGAAGCGACGGCGGAACCTTCGAGATGTCGGCCACCGTCCGCCTCGAGGTGACCTGGACGTCCAACGCTCCGTTCGGCGGCACGCTGCCGGCGATCGAGCGGACCTCGACGATCGACGTCGAGGTCGGCGAGATACAGGCCATCGGTACCCGAGGAGGCAGCTGACAT
>DATCYH010000218.1:0-6974 GCA_036570405.1 Nocardioides sp. | reverse complement strand
GGTTGTCGAAGGAGAACGCCTGGATCGCGTCGCGCTTGTAGAGATCGCTGAAGTCGACCCCGCGGGAGTCGAGGAGCTCGTCGAGCGGCTGGTTCTTCGCATCGGCGGCGACCTGGGCGATGTCGCGCTGGGAGAGCAGGTAGACGTCCGGCGGGTCGTCGCCGGAGATCGCGGTGAGCACGTCCTCGCTGTCGGTGGCGGCCTCGAGGGTGACCTTGACGGTCTTGTTCTCCTCGTTGAAGGTGTCGACCATCGACTGCATGCCGGCGACCTCCTCCTTGGGGCCATAGGCCAGGAAGGTCAGCGCGACCGGGTTGTTCACCGAACCGGTCGGATCGATCTTGGGCGGCTTCGCGTCGGTGTCACACGCGCCGGCGAGCAACGCCACCATGGCCATGCCGCACGCCAGAGTTGCGCGTTTCCTCACGATCGAATGCCCTTCTTAGCCGGTCCGGTTGCCGACACGATATCGGTTGCTCATGAGCCACTCGCCGTTGCCGGTCCCGGTGGCGCGGCGTGGGACGCACCTCGTGGTCTGCGTGCGCCCATAGTCTTGGGCCATGTCTTCGTCGCTCACCGTTCGTCGTGCTCACCCGCTCCCCGTCGCCCTGGCCGGTCTCGGCCTCGCCGCGCTCCTCACCGGGTGTGGTGAATACACCGGCGAAGAGCCGTCCAGCGTGGCCAGCGACCCGTCCGCGACCGCGTCATCCAGCGAGTCCGTCACCCCGAGTGAGTCCCCCTCCGCGTCGCAGTCGCCGACGGCCTCCGAGTCCACCACCGCCTCGGGTCCGGAAGGGATGCTGCTCACCGCCGAGGAGATGCCCGGAGTCAGCGACGCGACCACGTGGACGCAGGAATCCACCGAGCCACAGGGCCTCGAGGCCGACGGCTCCAGCGCTGTCGGCGCCTGCCAGCTGACCCCGCTGCACGACATCGGCGCGACCGAGGCGATCCAGCGCACGTTCAGCGGCCCCGAGGGCGCCACCGCGACCCAGGTCATCGCCACCCTCGCCGACGACAAGTCGGTGCGCCAGACCCACCAGGTGCTGGTCAGCTGGCACGACAAGTGCGAATCCACGATCGAGGGTCCCTCCACGGTCACCGAGCTCGAGGAGGTCACCGTGCCCACCGGCACGGCCGAGTCCTATGTCGTCTCCTACGGCTCGGATGCCTCCACGTGGGAGAGCGTCGCGATCAACGTGAGCGGCACCCACATCTCGCTGGTCGTGATCAAGAACCAGGGCATGGACTACAACTACGAGCAGGGCAGCACCCCGGCGACCCTGGCCGCGAAGGCCGTCGCCGAGAAGCTCTCCTGAGGAGACACCGCAGCCCTTGTGGCGCGGGAGCGTATGGCCGCGGTCGTAGGCTGAGCCGATGACCAAGCGTTCCCACCACCGGCCGTCCCCACAGGGCGGTGAGTTCTTCGACGCGCTGATCGGCGCACAGGACCCCGCGCTCGTGGCCGAGGCCGCGGACCGGGCCGCGACGTTGCTGGTCCGGGGCGCGTCGAGCAGCGATGACGAGCGGGTCGCCGATCGCCTGCTCACCCTCGCCGACGACGAGGGCCTGGAGACGCTGGCCGAGCTGTGGTCCGGCGCCCCGCCGGACTCCATGGCCGGGTGCCTGTGGCGCCTCTACGTGCTGCGGTCCTGGGTGTACGCCGATCCCGAGCTCGCCGCGCGACAGTTCGAGGCCGGTCGAGGCAACGCCGAGGTCGCCCGCGTGGTCGCCGGTGTCGCCGACCCGCCCGGCCCCGACCAGGTGCGGGCGATGATCGACGCCGTCCTGCGCGGCGTCGCCGACGGTGACTTTGCCGACGTACTGCTCAGGGCGGCCGCGTTCAGCCGAGTCGTGGCCGTCGGGCGGGCCCACCTCGGTGCTGTCGACGCCAAGGCGATGCTGGTGCTGTCGGAGCAGTTCGAGGTGGCCGCCCACCTCGAGTTGGACCATGCACTGGCCTGATCGCGACACAGTCCCGCGTTGTTGCTTGTCCGGCCGACCTGTCGGACTACACTTGCTCGGGTACGCCGGACCGCGGCAGCCCCGGGTCCCAAAATTAGCCGCTACGAGCGGCCACGCGCCGTGAGGCGCTCCCGGTCCGGCGTGCCTCATCCTCGGCCTAGTGTGGGTCCCATGAACCACGCCCCAGTGCCGCAGCACGCGCCCGAAGTCGACGGAGAGCCGGATCCCGGTGAGGTCGTGTGGGGCTGGGTCCCCTATGAGGACGACCCTGCCCAGGGCAAGGACCGGCCGGTGCTGCTCCTGGCGCGCGACGGCGATCACTGGCTCGCGCTCCAGCTCACCTCCAAGGACCACGACTTCGACGAGAGCCAGGAGGCCCGGGCGGGGCGGTTCTGGATGGACATCGGCACGGGCGCCTGGGATTCCCGTGGGCGTCCCAGCGAGGTGCGCCTGAACCGGTTGCTCCGCCTTCCCGACAGCGGGCTGAGGCGCGAGGGCGGTCCGGTGTCGCGGGAGATCTTCGACGCGGTGCTGGCCGCGGCGCGCGAGCACCTCGACCTGGGCTGAGGCTCAGGCGAGCGCCTTGCGGATCCGGGCGTCGCTGACCGTCTGCGCGGTGCCGAGCTGCTGGGCCCACAGCGAGACCCTGAACTCCTCCAGCATCCAGCGCACCTGCCGCAGGGACTCACCGGGCGGCCGGCCCTCCGGGAGCGCTGCGAGCCGGTTCAGGAAGGCCTCCTGCAGGTCGCCGATCTGGTCCATCAGCTGGCGGTCGCGGCCGAGCTGAGCCTCCAGCTGTGCGCGTCGGCGATCGATCGCCGCGAGGTAACGCGGGAACTCGCGCAGCTGCCGCGGTCCTGCCTCGGAGACGAACCCGCGCCGCACCAGGGGGTCGAGCTGTCCGCGCATGTCGCTCAGTGCCGAGAGCGTCGTCATGTCCGTGCGTCCGCTGAGCACCTTGTCGGTGCCTCGCCAGGCCTGGAGCACCTTGAACACGTCGGTGAGCACGCCGCGGACCCTCGGCGCCAGGTCGGTCCGGACGGCAGCCACGAGCGCGTCGAAGGCCGACTCGTCGCGCACCGGCGGGCGGTTGTCCACGGCCTCGCCCAGCACGGCGAGCAGGCAGTCCTCGAGCAGCTCGGCGACCGTCGGATAGGGGGAGCCTGCCAGCGAGAGCTTGTCGGTGTTGCTCAGCTGGTCGATCAGCACCTTGACCACGTCGCGCCGCTCGGGCAGTGCCAGCAGCAGCAGACGGCGTACGCCGAGGCGGTGCCGGGCCGCCTGCTCGTCGGCCGAGCCGAAGACCTGCAGCCCCACGGTCTCGCCCTCGTCGACCAGTGCCGGGAAGCCCCGCACCTCGTGGCCGGCGCGGACCTGGGTGAAGGAGGACTCGATCACCCCGAACGTCCACCGGGTCTGCCCGGTGACGGTGATGCCGGAGTCGGCTGCGGCCTCGGCCATCGCGGCCGCGAACTTAGGCCGCAGCGGTGCCTTGAGTGCCTCCAGGTCCTTGCCCCGGCCCTGCTCGCGACCGGTCTCGTCGACGACCCGGAAGGTCGGCTGCAGGTGCGAGGGCACCTTGGTCCAGTCCCAGGCCTCCCGGGGTACGACGACGCCCGTCGTGGAGCGCAACCACCGTTCCAGGGCGTCGAGCAGCGCCTCGTCGCCGGGCGGGACGGCGGCCAGGAACTCACGGGCCCTGTTGGGGGCGGGCACGAAGTTGACCCGCACGTTCTTCGGCAGGCTCCGGATCAGGTTGGTGACCAGCTCCTCGCGCAGGCCCGGCACGTTCCAGGAGAACTGGTCGCTCTCGACCCGGTTCAGCGTCGAGACCGGCACGTCGATGGTGAGGCCGTCGTCGGCCGCACCCGGATCGAAGTTGTAGCCGATGGTGAAGGTCAGGCCCTCGCCCTGCCACAGCTCGGGATAGTCGGTGGCCCGCACCTCCTCGGCGGTGTCGTGGGTGAGCATCTCCGGGTCGAAGGTGAGCAGGTTGCCGTTCTTGCGGCGCTGCTCCTTCCACCACGAGTTGAAGTGCGCACCGCTGACCACCTCGGCGCCGACACGGGCGTCATAGAAGTCGAAGAGCGTGTGCTCATCGACCACGATGTCGCGGCGCCGGGCCCGGTGCTCCAGCTCTTCGGCCTCGGCCAGCAGCTGCTGGTTCTTGATGTGGAACTTGTGCCGGCCCGACTCCAGCTCCGGCCACTCCCCGTGCACCAGCGCGTGCCGGATGAACAGCTCGCGGCACAGCTCCGGGTCGACGCGCGCATAGTTCACCAGGCGATCGGCGACCAGTGGCACGCCATAGAGCAGCACCTTCTCGTGTGCCATCACCGCACCACGCTTGGCCGACCAGTGCGGCTCGGACCAGTTGCGCTTGACCAGGTGCGCGCCGAGTCGTTCGGCCCACTCGGGGTTGATCGCGGCGTTCTGGCGCGCCCAGAGCCGGCCCGTCTCGACCAGCTCGGCGCTCATCAGGAACTCGGGGTTCTTGCGGGCCAGTCCGGAGCCGGGGAAGATCGCGAAGCGCGCGCCACGGGCTCCGAGGTATTCGCGGGGGCCACGGCGCTCGGGCTTCTTCCCCTTCGCCGTCGGCTCGCGCTCCTCGAGTGCCCCGATGTGCGAGAGCAGGCCCGAGAGCAGTGCCTGGTGGATCCCGTCGGCGTCGGGGGAGTCGGCAGGATGGCCGATCTCGAGCTTCATCTCCTTGCAGACCTGCCGCAGTTGTGACTCGAAGTCCTGCCACTCGCGCACTCGCAAGTAGTTGAGGAACTCCGCCTTGCACATCCTGCGGAACGCGCTCGAGGAGCGTTCCTTCTGTTCCTTCTTCAGGTGCCGCCACAGGTTCAGCAGGGTCATGAAGTCAGAGGTCGGGTCCTTGAAGCGGGCATGCAGCTGATCGGCCTGGGCGCGGAACTCCTCGGGCCGCTCACGTGGGTCCTGGAGCGAGAGTGCCGCAGCGACCACGATCACCTCGCGGACACAGCCCAGTCGCTCTGCCTCCAGCACCATCCGGCCCAGCCGGGGGTCGATCGGCATCCGTGCCAGGCGTCGGCCGAGTCGAGTCAGGCCCGGTCGCGCGGGCCCCTTCCGGGGTCCCGATCGCCCGGGGTCGTTCGAGGCCCCGAACGCACCCAACTCCTCGAGCAGCTGAGTTCCTGCGGAGATGTTGCGCTTGTCGGGCGGCTCCACGAACCCGAACCGTGCCACGTCGCCCAGTCCGAGCGAAGCCATCTGCAAGATCACCGAGGCCAGGTTGGTGCGCAGGATCTCCGGCTCGGTGAACTCGGCGCGCGACTCGAAGTCCTCCTGCGAATAGAGCCGGATCGCGATGCCGGCCTCGACCCGCCCGCACCGTCCGGAGCGCTGGTTGGCGGACGCTTGGGAGATCGGCTCGATCGGAAGCCGTTGCACCTTGGTGCGCGCCGAGTAGCGGGAGATGCGCGCCAGCCCGGAGTCCACGACATACCTGATCCCGGGGACGGTCAGCGAGGTCTCGGCGACGTTGGTGGCCAGGACAACGCGTCGGCCGCGTCCGGCCTTCGGAGACTCAAAGACCCGGTGCTGCTCCGCGGCGGAGAGCCGCGAGTAGAGCGGGACCACGTCGAGCTTGTTGCGCAGGTTGAGGTCGTTCAGGGCATCGGCCGTGTCTCGGATCTCGCGCTCGCCGGGCAGGAAGACCAGGATGTCGCCGGGGCCCTCGCCGGAGAGCTCCCGCACCGCGTCGGCGATGGCCTCGGTCTGGTCGCGGTTGGCGACCTCGCCGTCCTCGTCGCTGTCCGGCAGCTCCACCAGCGGGCGGTAGCGGACCTCGACCGGATAGGTGCGCCCGGAGACCTCGATGATGGGCGCCGGCTTGCCGCGGCTGTCGGCGAAGTGCGCGGCGAACCGCTCGGGATCGATCGTCGCCGAGGTGATGATCAGCTTCAGGTCCGGGCGCTTGGGCAGGAGCTGCTTGAGATAGCCGAGGATGAAGTCGATGTTGAGGCTGCGTTCGTGAGCCTCGTCGATGATCAGCGTGTCGTACTTCTTCAGCAGCCGGTCGCGCTGCAGCTCGGCGAGCAGGATGCCGTCGGTCATCAGCTTGACCCGCGAGCTGCGCGAGGTGCGGTCGGTGAACCGGACCTGGTAGCCGACCACGTCACCCAGCTCGGTCTCGAGTTCCTCTGCGATCCGTTCTGCGACCGAGCGGGCGGCGATCCGCCGGGGCTGGGTGTGGCCGATCAGCTTGCCTTCGCGCCCGCCCTGTCCCCCACCCTGTCCCCGTCCCAGCTCCAGGCAGATCTTGGGCAGCTGGGTGGTCTTCCCGGAGCCCGTCTCGCCGGCGACGATGACGACCTGGTGGTCCCGGATGGCGTCGGCAATGTCGTCTCGCCGGGCGCTGACCGGGAGGTCGGGATAGCTGATCTTCAAGGGTGCGTTCACAACGTGGCCATTCTTCCCCACGCACCAACCCCTTTTCTGTTCGAGGGGTACGTCGGCGGCCCGGCCCGGCTCGCCCACTCAGCCCGTCGGCGATCCAGTGCGTCGGTGGTGAGCCTCAGCCGACCGCAGCGACCAGGGCCGGCAACGAGGAGCTCATCGCCCTGACCACTTCCTCGCGCGAGACCCCGGCGGGTTCGCGCGCCCAGCCCAGCGCCAGGTCCTCGGCATAGGCGGACCACGCGTGCACGATCAGTCGGGTCCCGGCGGTGTCCGGGAGGAGCATGTCGTCGTCCTCGACGAAGAGCCGCTCGGTGAGCGCGGAGCGGGCCTCCTCATAGATTTCGCGCAACTGGGCGTTGCCGCCGGCGGCACCACGGACCAGCGAGAGGTAGCCCTCGTAGTTCGCCACGACATAGTCGAGGTAGGACTCCATCGAGACCAGCAGCCTGGTCAGCGAGTCCCCCTCGGCGGGCGGCGCGGTCATCGCGATCAGGTCGTCGGCGGCACGGCGTACGACGGCCACGTGGAAGTCCTGCTTGTTGCCGAAGTAGTGGTAGAGCAACCCTCGGGAGATCCCGGCC
>DATCYH010000217.1:0-2208 GCA_036570405.1 Nocardioides sp. | reverse complement strand
CGTGGTGTTCTCCCCGTCCCGAGCCGTGACGGTGTAGTCGAGGCGGCGCTTGCCATAGAGGTCGGCGGCCGGGACCTCATAGGTGTAGCGTCCGGGTGCACCGAACATGAGCTGGCGGGTCTCCGGGTCGCCGATGCCGGTGTCCAACGTCAGCTCAACGGTGCGGACCTCGTGGTCGTCGGTGACGTCGAAGCCCAGCACGATGTCGTCGGTCTCGGGCAGCTCGGAGCCGCCGGTGAGGTCGGTGATCACCGGCGCGTCGTTCTCGGCCGGTGTGGCGACGAGTCCGGCCGGGACCTGGCCCGGTGCGGCATACCCGGGCGTCGGGGTGTCGATGCCCAGAAGGGTCTGGACGGTCCCGTCACGCACCGGCGGGACCCACTGGTGCGACGGCGATGCCGGCGGGTTCCAGGCATATTGGATCGCCGTGGTCGCCGTCGTCTGGTCATTGTTGAAGTAGTAGCTGGTGCTGATGTCATGGCCGGTGTTCGTCGTCACCTGGATGCCGCGCAAGCCGCCGTTGGCCATGCCTCCGGCGGGGATCTCGACCAGGTCCTCCCCCAGGGTCAACCGACTGCCGAATGCCTTGTTGAAGTCGGCCGCGCCGAGCGCGGCGTTGGTGCCGTTCTTGATCCACATGACCAGCGTCCGGCCGGGCTCGATCACGATGCCGTCCTGCTCGGTCGGCCAGAGTGCGGCGTTCGTGGTGGTGGCGTTGGCGTCGATGTAGAGATAGTTGATCGCGAAGTCGTCGAAGGAGACGGGCGCGGCGGAGCCGTTGTACAGCTCGATGAACTCGTAGGCGTCGGCACCATCGATGTTGTCGGTGTCCGGCGCCACCTCGGTGACCTGGAGGATCGGAGCCGTGAGGTCGGGATCGACCGCCGGCGCCGGACCCTGCTCGGGAACTCCCGGGTCGCCGGGCTCCGGTTCAGGCTCGGGCTCGGGCTCGGGCTCGGGCTGCGTGCTGTCCACGAGCTGGCCGTCGGCCACGGACCCGGGCGTGGGCATGGCCCTCTGGGCGAACACCACAGTGTCGGTGGTTCCCGCAGCAGGCACCGCATAGTGACCGCTCAGCTGTGGACCCACGTGCTCAGGCAGGTATGTCGTCACGCTGACGGTCTCCTCGCCGCGGAAGATGCCCAGGCTGCGGTTGCCGCCGTTGGCCAGGCCGGCCTGACCGGTCACGTGCCCGACCGGTGCGTCGGCAGCGCGGCCGAGGTGCGCGTTGAAGTCTGCGTCGTCGAAGAGCGCGGAGTTGGGGCTGCCCGAGCTGTAGCCGTCAGCCGATCCCGAGGAATAGCGCAGCCACAGGGCCAGCGAGCCGTTCGCCGGGACGACCCTCGCCGCGTCGGGGGCCAGCACCAGCGTGACCGTGTTGTAGCGAAGGGTGTAGCCCGACAGGTCGATGTCGGTGTCCGTGGTGTTGGTGACCTCGAAGAACTCGAAGTTGTCCTGAGCGCCGGTTCGCTCGGTGCCGCCTTCGTCGGTGAAGGTGTGGGTCCCGTTGTCCGGGGTCACCTCCGAGACGAAGAGCGCCGGAGGCGGATCGGCCGCGGTCGCCGGAGAGGTCACGGCGAGCGTCGCGAGGGCGAGGACCGAGGACAGGGCTGCAGGAATCAGGCGGGTGAGCACGAGCGGACTCAATCGGCCACAGGTGAACCGGAGGGCGATCGCAGGTGAATGCGCCGCCTACCGACGATGGCAGATCGTCGCCAGAGCATGCGATCAGTCAATCTGGGCACCGTGACTCCCCAAGGACCAGGAGGTCGAGATGACGAGCAGCACACGACACCGCGGCAACACGGCAGACCCTCGCAACCACGGTCGCCACTCGGACGAGGCGACCCACGACGCCGCCGACAAGCCGGACTCCCCCACCGACCTGACCAAGCCCTCGTGGTTCTACATCGCTCGCAAGACCGCCCGTGAGTTCATCGATGACGAGTGCACCGACCTTGCCGCCGCGTTGACCTACTACTCGGTCCTCGCGCTGTTCCCGGCCACCATCGCGATCCTGTCGCTGGTGGGGTTGGTCGGGCAGGGGCGCGACACCGTCGACACGCTGCTGCAGATCCTCCGCGACGTCGGCGCAGGAGGCGCGGCGAAGACGATCGAGCCGACCCTGGTCGAGCTGAGTGCGACACCCAACGCGGGCGTCGGCCTGATCATCGGTCTCGCCGCGGCACTGTGGACGGCGTCGGGCTA
>DATCYH010000216.1:0-2453 GCA_036570405.1 Nocardioides sp. | reverse complement strand
ACCGTGTCGCCCGGGATCAATCGTTCATTGGCCAGCGAAGCGGTTACTACCCTGCACTGCACATACGGCGACGGGGCCGGACACGTCGTACCCGAGGCGAAGGTCCTGGAGTTCACGGGCTGCCGGGAGAGGAGCTGGACTTCCAGCGTCCCGCTCAGGGACACCGACCCGGCCGAGATTCGGCCCATGTCCTGCTCGTCGTGGACGCGCCACTCACTCCCGTCAGCAGTGCCACCCCTGCGCCTGCGGCGATGATCCCCTTGGTGCTCTTCTTCATGTCTTGCTCCCCTGATCGTCCTGTGTGGCGTGCCGATCGGCAGACCACGCGTCCTTACAACATCCACGAGACGCCGAAATGTTCCGTTCGTGACGCACTCATCAGCCAAATGACCCATTTGGGCCATGAAGATGCCCGATCGGGTGCCGATGACTAGGGGTTGTAACCCGAAAAGGCCATCAGGGTCGCCGCTGCCAGAAGGCACTGACCTCGACGCGCCCCTCGTCGAAGTGTGCTTCGAGCCCGTGGTCGGCGAAGACCTGAAGGACGAACTGGAGCAGCGCGTCGCCGGGTGCGGCGTTCGCGCCTGATGTGTGCCACACGTTCACCTCGAGCATGCCTTCGTCGATCGCATGCCAGACGTCCTGCGGCATGAACCAGGCGACGCCACGAGACGGCGTACCCGACGTCAAAACGTCACGGGCTGCCCAGTGGTCCTCACACCCTTGGAGTACGACGACTCCCCCGGCCCCAAGTTCCTCGAAAGCGCCCTGGAGCCTGTCGTAGTCGGTGACCAGCGGCCAGTCCGCGGCCTCACGCGCCCAGGTCGCGGACTCCTCACGCAACCACGTGGAGATCGTTTCGCCGATCGGAAGCCAAGGGAGCTCGTCGCGCACTGCGCGCTTGATCTCGGCGAGCAACTCCTGCGGCTGGAGTAGACCCGCGCGGATGTTGTCGCGCGCGAAGGCCCGCACGTGCTTCTCGCGCGTGCGGGCCTTGTCGTTGTTGGGCAAGCTGGCTACCAGCCGCGCTCGGCCAGACGGTGGGGCTGTGGGATGTCCTCGACGTTGATACCGACCATGGCCTCGCCCAGTCCGCGAGAAACCTTGGCGACCACGTCCGGGTCGTCGAAGAACGTGGTGGCCTTGACGATGGCTTCCGCGCGCTGCGCCGGGTTCCCGGACTTGAAGATGCCCGAGCCCACGAAGACACCCTCCGCCCCGAGTTGCATCATCATCGCCGCATCGGCGGGGGTGGCGATGCCGCCAGCCGTGAACAGGACGACGGGGAGCTTGCCAATTTCGGCAACTTCCTTGACCAGGTCGTAGGGAGCCTGCAACTCCTTCGCCGCGACATACAGCTCGTCGCTGCTCAATGCACCCAGTCGGCGGATCTCCCCGCCGATGGTGCGCATGTGGGTGACGGCGTTGGAGACGTCGCCGGTGCCGGCCTCGCCCTTGGAGCGGATCATTGCCGCGCCCTCGGTGATGCGACGCAGGGCCTCGCCGAGGTTGGTCGCGCCACACACGAACGGCACGGTGAAGTTCCACTTGTCGATGTGGTTGGCGTAGTCGGCAGGGGTGAGAACCTCCGACTCATCGATGTAGTCGACACCCAGGCTCTGCAGGATCTGTGCCTCTGCGAAGTGACCGATACGAGCCTTGGCCATCACCGGGATGGAGACGGCCTCAATGATCGAGTCGATCATGTCAGGGTCACTCATCCGGGAGACGCCCCCCTGAGCCCGGATGTCGGCGGGGACGCGCTCGAGGGCCATGACGGCCACCGCGCCCGCGTCCTCGGCGATCTTTGCCTGCTCGGCGGTGACCACGTCCATGATCACACCGCCCTTGAGCATCTCGGCCATGCCGCGCTTGACGCGCGAGGTTCCGGTAGCGGCACCGGTGGTTTCAGGGGAATCAGTTGCCATGCAGCCAAGAGTAGTGCGAGGTGGAATGTCCCAATTCATCGGTCCATTTGTCGACCGAACTTGCCGACTTTGAAGTTGTCCACAGGTGCGGGCTCATGCCTTCCCGAGGCGGCCTGAGTCGTCCTAACCTGTATCCCGGTGCCGCCGTTCCGGCGCCGTCTCGGGAAGAGGACGGTTCAGATGACCTTTGTACGACGCAGGCTGGTGGCGCTTGCCTGCCTCCCCCTGTTGTTGCTCTCTGCCTGCGGGGACGGTGACTCCGAGGCGGACGAATCTCGCACCCCGTCGTCCCAGTCCGGTTCGCCGTCGGCCTTCCCCTCCCCGAGTGAGAGCCCGTCGACACTGCCGGAGGACTTGCCTGCGGACGAGGTGGATCCGGAGGAGATCGTGGAGGCTTGGGTCGAGGCCTACGACGAGGCGACCACCAGCGGCGACACCGAGCGCTTGCGCAAGATGAGTTCCACAAACTGCTTCACGTGCGGCTCACTAGCGAGAAACTTGGAAGAGTCGTACCAGAAGGGCGGA
>DATCYH010000215.1:0-2977 GCA_036570405.1 Nocardioides sp. | reverse complement strand
TCAACAACGTGGGCGGCACCATCCCGAACGCGTTCCTGGACACCGACGTGGCCTATCTCGAGGAGTCGTTCCACTTCAACGTCAGCACCGCGCACGCCCTCTCCCTGGCGGCCGTGCCGCTGATGCTCAAGGGCGAGGAGGGCCAGAAGTCGATCACCTCGATCAGCTCGATGATCGGGCGCAGCGCAGGTCGCGGCTATCTCGCCTATGGCACCGCGAAGGCGGCGCTGGCGCACTGGTCGAGGCTCGCTGCGACCGACCTCGCGCCCCGGATCCGGGTCAACGGCATCTACGTCGGCTCGGTGATGACCAGCGCGCTCGAGTTCGTCGCCGGGGTCCCGGAGATGATGGACCAGCTCGAGACCAAGACGCCGCTGGGCCGGGTGGGCGAGGCCGAGGACATCGCGGCCGGCGTGCTCTACCTCGCCTCGCCGGCGGGGAAGTACGTCACCGGGAAGCTCCTCGAGATCGACGGAGGAATCCAGGCGCCGAACCTCGACCTCAACCTCCCGGATCTGGTGTGATCTGATCAACCAATGAACGACTGGACCGAGCCCGGCACCTTTGAGGTCACCCCCGGCGTGCACCGCATTCCGCTCCCACTGCCGATGGACGGGCTCCGCGCAGTCAACGTCTATGCGATCGAGACCGACCAGGGGCTGACCCTGATCGACGGTGGCTGGGCGATCGAGGAGGCCCGGACCCTGCTGGAGACGTCGCTCGCGTCGATCGAGAAGAAGGTCTCGGACATCACCAGCTTCCTGGTCACGCACGTGCACCGGGACCACTACACGCAGGCGGCGGTGATCAGCCGGGAGTTCGGCTCGCACGTGTCCCTCGGCATCGGCGACAAGCCGACCCTCGACCTGATCCACGATCCGCACACCGCGGAGGACCCGCACATCCCGATGCTGCGGCTGGCCGGTGCCGCGCAGCTGGCACGTGAGTGGGGTGACTACACCAAGGACGCGACGCCGGACCTGTCCCTGTGGGACTACCCGGACACCTGGCTCGAGGGTGACCACCAGGTCGCCGTGGGGGAGCGGACGATCGATGCGGTCTCGACACCGGGCCACACACAGGGCCACTTCGTCTTCGCCGACCTCGCCGACCAGCTGCTGTTCGCTGGTGACCACGTGCTGCCGACGATCCCCGTCGATCGGGTTCGAGCCGGTGCTGGCCGACCAGCCGCTGATCGACTTCCTCGACTCACTGGCCAAGGTCCGGGCGATGCCGGACCTGCGACTGCTGCCCGCGCACGGTGCGGTGACCGAGTCGAGCCACGCCCGCGTCGACGAACTGATCGCGTTCCACGACCAGCGCCTGGACCTGTGCCGGGCGGTGATCGCGAAGAACCCCGGCACCTCCCACGACGTGGCCAACCAGCTGCCGTGGACCAAGCGGGGCCGCGCGTTCGCCGAGCTCGATCTCTTCAACTCGGCCTTGGCCACCCTCGAGACCCGCGCCCACGTGGAGCTGCTGGTGGCCCGGGGCGAGATGACTCGCACCCTGGTCGACGGCGCCTGGATCTACGCCACCGCCTGAACCATACGACGTTATTTCGTGGGCCCGTCGAGGTGCGGGTCGGCGAGCAGGTACTGCCGCAGCGGGCCGTCCTTGGAACGGTCGTGCGGACGCACCGGCGCCGGGATCATCCGTGCCTCGGTCGTGTCCCAGAACAGGTCGACCCGCAACGCCAGGCGGCGCGCCACGCGTCCGGTGAGCCCCCGGTGCGGGACATAGGGATGTGGACGGGTCGGTGCCTTGAGCTCGGCGCGGTGGATGCGCTCGGCCAGCCGGTCGTGGAACTCGGGGGCCGTTGCGTTCACCAGCTCGCCGGCGAGCTTCTCCTCGAGCTCCATGAACGCGTCGAACTCACGGTGCAGGTCGACCCAGATCTCCGACCACGGACGGCGTACCGCCTGGGATCCGCCATAGAGCTTGGCCTTCGCCTGGGCCATCGCCTGTTCCAGGTGCCGGCTGCGCGCGGTGAGCTGGCGCGCCTTGGCCTCGCCGTCCGAGAGGTGCCGGCGACACGCGTCGACCAGGACCTCGTTGGCGGCAGCGACGTGACGGCTGGCGCTGGCCAGGAAGGTGTCCGTCGTGGGAAAGCGGGCGCGAGGGTTGCGGGCGTCGGGCCGGCTGAACTCGGCCGTGGACAGCCGGGTGTCGAGGACGTCGTGGGTTGCGGTGATGCTGATCTCGAGGGGGTCGTGCATGGCAGTCATCTCCTGTGCCTTCCCTCCAGTGTGCTCCCACCACGGCCTTGCGGCAAGGGCAGGGAGCTCCTGGAGGGAGAGGCCGGAGAGGACGCGGTGGTGCGTCGCTCAGCCTTCGAGCTCAGCCTTCTTCGAACTCGGCCTGGCTGAGGAACTCCGCGGCCACGGTGAGCAGCTGCACGGCAACCTCGGGGTCGAGCCCGGCCAGGGTGATCTTGAGGCCCAGGTCGGAGCTCGGGTCCAGGTCCCAGTCCTCGTCGTCCTCGGCGGACTGCGGGTTGCTGAAGTCGACCAGCTGCAGGTGCAGTCCGGGCTTCTCGACGCTGAGGGGGGCGACGTGCAGTGCGTCCTCTCCCAGCGACCGTGCGGCCACGCTCAAGCTGGCCTCGACGTCTTCGTGCTCTTCGGTCATCTCTGTCTCCCGATCATCTGCGTTGCTGTCGGGAACGACAGTAGTAGAAGACCAGAACTGAAACCTGTTCTAGCATAGTCCCCATGATCCCCGACCCGTTCGCCCCCGCCACCCTCGGCCCGGTCCGCCTCCGCAACCGGGTCGTGAAGGCCGCGACCTTCGAGGGGCGCACCCCCGACGGGGTCGTCTCCGATGCGCTCATCGACTTCCACCGCACCATGGCCGCCGGCGGAGTCGGACTGACCACGGTCGCCTACTGCGCCGTCGCTCCGGAGGGCCGCACCCACGCCGAGCAGCTGGTGATCGGTCCACGCACCGCGCCCGGCCTGGCCCGCCTGGCCGACGC
>DATCYH010000214.1:0-2716 GCA_036570405.1 Nocardioides sp. | reverse complement strand
GTGACCCGCGGGGCGGTTGCAGCCGAGCGGGTCCCCGGCGGCTTCGCGGGCGTCTACAAGGTGCTCTCCGCCTTCGAGGAGACCGGCCGTTGCCGACGAGGTTACTTCGTGGCGGGGCTCGGCGCCGCGCAGTTCGGCAGTGCCGGTGCGGTCGACCGGCTCAGGACGTATGTCGACCTGCCCGACGGCAACAAGCCGTTCGCCGTGGCCCTGGCCGCCACCGACCCGGCCAATCCGTTCGGTGCCGCGCTCGCCTGGCCGGAGCGCACCACCGAGGAAGCCGGCCACCGACCCGGACGCAAGGCCGGAGCAATGGTGGTGCTGGTCGATGGGGCAGTGGCCCTCTACGTCGAACGGGGTGGACGCACCCTGCTCACGTTCACCGATTCACTCGACCGGCTCGGACCTGCCTGCGCAGCGCTCGCCGAGGCAGTGCGTCGTGGTGCACTGGGCAGGCTCACGGTAGAGAAGGCCGACGGCACCGCCCTCCTGGGTGACGCCAGCACCCCGCTGCGCCAGGCACTGCAGGACGCCGGGTTCGTGGCCACACCGAGAGGACTCCGGATCCGTGCCTGAAGGCGACACCGTCTGGCGCACGGCACGCGCCCTCGACAAGGCGCTCAGCGGCGCCCGGGTCACCCTCAGCAACTTCCGGGTCCCCGCCCTCGCCGAGCTCGACCTGCGTGGCGAGATGATCCACTCCACCGTCTCGCGCGGCAAGCACCTGCTCACGCGCGTCGGCGAGAACACCACGATCCACACCCACCTGAAGATGGAGGGTGCCTGGCACCTCTATCGCGCCGAGACCCGGTGGCAGCGCCCCGTCGAGCAGGCCCGCGTGATCCTGCGGACCCCACGGTGGATAGCCGTCGGGTTCTCCCTGGGCATCCTAGAAGTCGTGGCCACCGACGCCGAGGGCTCCGTCGTGGGACACCTCGGTCCGGACCTGCTCGGTGAGTGGGAACCCGATGAGGCCGTACGCCGACTCACCTCCTCCCCAGCGGACCGAACCGTCATCGAGGCGCTGCTCGACCAGAGGAACCTGGCCGGGATCGGCAACCTGTATGCCAACGAGCTCTGCTTCCTCAGCGGTCTTCGTCCCGACGCCCCGATGGGCACGGTCACTGGCCTGCCCCGCCTGGTCGCCCGGGCCAAGTCGCTGCTGGATGCCAACAAGGAGCGCCGCACGCAGACGACCACCGGGAACACCCGGCACGGCATGCAGAACTGGGTCTACCGCCGCTCGGACCTGCCCTGCCACCGGTGCGGCACGGCGATCCGCACGACGATGATCGGCGAGCCCGGCCGTGAGCGGGCGGCGTACTGGTGCCCGTCGTGCCAGCCCGACCCGATCCGCTGACCTGCCCTCAGGCCGCTGAGGCCACCACGTCGCGGCCGCGCGCACCCACCGGAATCGGCGTGGCGGCGATCTTGAGCGCGCGTTCCTCGACGGCCACCGCGTGGCTCACGTCGCGCAACACTTCGGAGAGCGGGACCTCGAGGGCGTTGCACAGGGAGGCAAGGAGCTCGGAGGAGGCCTCCTTCTGACCGCGTTCGATTTCGGAGATGTAGCCCAGGCTCACCCGCGCCTCGGCAGAGACCTCGCGCAGGGTCAGGCCACGACGCATCCGCTGAGTGCGAAGCACTTCACCGAGCAGTCGACGAAACAGCACCATGAGCCTGTCCTCCTTGTGTTGATGACGCAACGCTACCTGTTCCCCAATTCTTCCCGTGCAGCACTACGCCGACGGCTGAAATTTCATCCGCCCCTCCTGGGCCGGCCCGGCGGGCCACGTCAGTGCGGGACACCCACAGCTGCGCTGATGTGGATACCTTGGCAGGCATGGCCCAACAACCCATCGAGGACTATGCCCTGCTCGGCGATCGGAACACCGCGGCCCTGGTCGGCCGCAACGGCTCCATCGACTGGCTCTGCCTGCCCCGCTTCGACTCCCCCGCCTGCTTCGCCGCCCTGCTCGGCACCGAGGAGCACGGACACTGGCAGTTCTGCCCGGTCGGCGAGTTCGAGACCACCCGGCGCTACGTCGGCAACTCGGCCGCGCTGGAGACCACCTTCACCACGTCCACCGGATCGGTCACGATCCTGGACGTGATGCCGATCGGTGACGGACGCGCCGACGTGGTCAGACACATCACCGGAGTGACCGGAACAGTTGCGATGCGCCACGAGTGGGTGGTCCGGGCTGCCTACGGCAAGGTCCGGCCATGGGTCCACCGCCGTGACGTGGACGGCCTCGAGGTGATCGTCGCCGTCGCCGGGCCGGACCAGCTGGCACTGCGGGGACCGCGACTCCCCCACGCCGTCGAACACACCCACCGTGACGAGTTCGAGGTCTCCGCCGGTGAGGAGCTCACCTTCTCGCTCACGTGGGTGCCCTCCTGGGTCGATCTACCCGCCTCGATCGCGGATCGGCCCCGGATCGAGGAGACGATCCGCGAGTCGGAGATCTGGACCAGTCGTTGTCGCCAGGACGTGCCACATCGCGACGTCGTGGTGCGGTCACTGGTCACCCTGCGCCACCTGACCCACTCGGCGACCGGTGGGATCGTCGCAGCGCCCACCACGTCCCTGCCGGAGGACTTCGGCGGCGAGCGCAACTGGGACTACCGGTTCTGCTGGCTCCGCGACGCCTCGCTCACCCTCGAGGCACTCGTGGCGGGCGGGTTCACCGAGGAAGCCGGGCTGTGGCGGGAC
>DATCYH010000213.1:0-5025 GCA_036570405.1 Nocardioides sp. | reverse complement strand
AGTCGTGCGGAGTCTCGGACCAGCCACGTGGTCGCGCCGAGGACGTCCTGGCTCAGCACCTCGATCGGCTCGTGCAGCGCAGGTTCGAAGGCCCGCCACTGGAGCTGGGTGAACTCCGCCATGTCACCCGCCCCGGCCAGGGCCACCACCGCGTCGGGGAAGCCCGGGATCCCAGCGGGGTCAACAGCAGTTCCCACGGTCATCGCCGGCGCTTGGACAGGTGTACGGCGCCGCGCGGCGCCTCTGCGTTGTCGAGGCGGTAGCCCGCCTTGCGATACATCCGCAGGTTGTCGGTGCTGTTGGCCCCTGTGAAGAGCTCGAACCGGGTGGCCTGTGCCGGCGCCAGGGACTCGGCGTACTCCAGGATCCACCGGCCCAGGCCCCGACCCTGCAGGTCCGGGACCACCATCAGCCGACCGATGTCCCAGCTGTCGTCGTGCACCAGTCGGCCGCGGCAGCTGGCAATCAGGCGTCCCTGCGCGCGCACGACGTGGGTGGTCCACTCCGCGATCCCGGCGATGACGTCGTCGAGCGATTCGACCAGGGGCGGGATCACCGCCTCGGGGTTGGCCTGGAGCTCCTGAAGCCAGCAGGCCCGCTGGAGCGTGAAGATCTCTGCGGCATCGGCGCGGGTCGCGGGGCGGATCTCGAGGTCGGACAGGTCACCGATGCCGACCACGGCCGAACCGTGCAGCAGGTCGGGTCGCCGGTCGGCGGTGCGGCGTACGGCCTGGTCGTGGCGCCACTGGGCGATCGCCTTGTGGTTGCCGGACAGGAGCACCGGTGGCACGTCGAGGCCACGCCACTCGGCGGGCTTGGTGAAGACCGGATATTCGAGCAGCCCGTCCTCGTGGGACTCCTCGACCAGGGAGTCGGGGTTGCCCATGAACCCGGGCAGCAGTCGCACCACCGCCTCGGTGATCGCCAGAGCGGCGACCTCTCCCCCGTTCAGGACATAGTCACCGATCGAGATCTCGCGTACGTCGGCCCGCGACGCAGCGTGGTCGATCACCCGCTGGTCGATGCCCTCATAGCGGCCGCAGGCGAAGACCAACCGGTCGTGGGTGGCCAGCTCGCGGGCCATCTCCTGGGTGAACGGTGCCCCACTGGGCGTGGTGAAGATGACCGTCGCGCCATCGATGCCGAGCTCGTCGAAGGCTGCGCCGAACGGCTCGGGCTTCATCACCATCCCCGCGCCACCGCCGTAGGGGGTGTCATCGGTGGTGTGGTGCTTGTCGGAGGTCCACTGCCGCAGGTCGTGGACTGCGAGCTCGAGCAGCCCTTTGGCCCGCGCCTTGCCGGGCAGAGAGAGCTCGAGCGGGGCGAGATAGTCGGGGAAGATGCTGAGGACGTCGATCCTCATTCAGTCCTCCAGCGGGGTGACCAGCCCGGGGCGGTCGGCGACGACCACGCGGCCGGCGGCAAGGTCGACCTCGGGCACCAGCTGCTTGACGAACGGCACCAGTCCGTCGTGACCAGCCGGTGTGCGGACCTCGAGCAGGTCCTGCGCACCGCCGTGGATGACGCGCGAGACCGTGCCCAACGGCTGGCCCTCGAGGTTCTCCACCTTCAGCCCGATCAGCTGGTGGTCGTAGAACTCGTCGGGGTCGGCGGGGGTCTCGTCGGCCCGGATGTCTGCGTGGAGCACGATGCCGCGCACCGTCTCGGCGGAGTTGCGGTCGTTGATCTCCTCCAGCCCCAGCAGCAGGACGCCCTGGTGCCACCGGTTGGACGACACGGTGACCGAACGCAGGGTGCTCGCCGAACCCTTGGGGGGCTGGGCCCGCAGGGTCTGCCCGACGGCGAAGCGCCGCTCGGGCTCGTCCGTGCGCACGTCGACGGTCACCTCACCGCGGATGCCGTGCGGCTTCCCGATCCTGCCGACGACGAGCTCGATCTTCTCCACGGGGTGGAGCCTAGTTCCTCGCCGCGGACAGACATATTTCGCTGCGACGTGACCGCATCAAATGGCAACCGGGCGCCTCCCTCGATGAGGGAGACGCCCGGTGCGGTCAATCTTGTTCAGCGGCGGCGGTCGACGTCCACGAAGTCGATTCGAGCGCCGCCGCGGCCTGCGAGGGCCGAGACGACGGTGCGGAACGCGGATGCGGTGCGGCCGCCACGACCGATGACCTTGCCCAGGTCGTCGGGGTGCACGCGCACCTCAAGGACCGAGCCGCGGCGCAGCTGCTTGTCCCGGACCTCGACGTCGTCGGGGTTGTCGACGACACCGCGGACCAGGTGCTCGAGAGCGTCAGCCAGCATGCGCTCAGGCCTCGGTGGTCTCGGCGGCCTCGGCCTCGTCGGCGGCGACCGCAGGGGTCTCCGACGCGGGAACCTCGGCAGGAGCCTCGGTGGACTCAGCCTTCTCAGCCTTGGCGGCCTTGTCCTCGGTCTTCTCCTCGGCCTTGTCGGCCTTCTTCTTGGAGGTGACCGCGGCGGACTTGGGCTCGTTCTGAGCTTCCTTGAGCGCCTCGTTGAAGACCTCGAGCTTGTCGCGCTTCGGCTCGGCGACCTTGAGGGTGCCCTCGGTGCCCGGAAGGCCCTTGAACTTCTGCCAGTCGCCGGTGATCTTGAGGATCGCGGCAACAGCCTCGGACGGCTGTGCGCCGACACCGAGCCAGTACTGCGCCCGGTCGGAGGTCACGGCGATGAACGACGGCTCCTCCTTGGGACGGTAGGACCCGATCTCTTCGATGACCTTGCCGTCGCGCTTCTTGCGCGAGTCGACAACGACGATGCGGTATTGCGGCACACGGATCTTGCCCATGCGCTTCAGACGAATCTTGACGGCCACGTTTGTGGTGTCTCCTCGGAAATTGTGGTGTGGGTGAGGCGTCGAGAACCGGGTGGGGACCAGGCCTGACGACTCGGCGGATCCCATGCGCCCGGATGAGAGGGTCCGGGTGCGCAGGACTCAGCGGGAGATTCTGCCAGACACTGGGCCGTGGGTCGAAATCCGGTCGGTGTGATCGCTCCGGCAGCCATCGGGGCAGCCATCGGGGCAGGATGGTGGGATGGATCCCGTCCTGCTCGCCCCTCTCATCATGGTCGCTGCGGTGGCCTTCATCGCCCTGGTCTTCGGCATCATCTTCCATGCAGGTCGTTCCCGTCCTGAGGAGGGCTTGGGACCGCAGTACGACCAGAACGGCTTCCATCCCCCGATCGGCACCTGGAACGCTCAGATCCTTGCCGGACACCTGATCGGCGCGCTGGGCGGCACGGCCGGATCGCAGAATGGCCGGTTCGAGGTCGCACAGGGACTGCTGCACTTCCGTCCCACAGGTGCCACGAAGCCCGCGTGGACGCTTCCCTGCGGCCAGCTCCGGGCGCGGGCACACGGGATGCTGTCGACGGCGGGGGTGACGCTGTGGACGGCACAGGGCGAGATCCGTTGCAACGTGAGCCGCGAGAAGATCAACATCTGGGTCGACAACGACATCAAGGAGATGCGACAGCCCGCCTATGCGCGCGAGTTGGTCGAGGTGCTCCACGCCAATGGTGCCGGCTGGGGATGAGCGTCCCGACGACTCAAGCCTTCGTCAGTGCCTTCTCGATGTCACCGGCGATCTTCTCCGGCTTCGTGGTCGGCGCATAGCGCTCGATCACCGTGCCGTCGGGGGCAATCAAGAACTTGGTGAAGTTCCACTTGATGCGATTGCCGAGCAGGCCGCCCTTCTGCGAGCGCAACCACGCATAGAGCGGGTGCGCGTCAGCACCGTTCACGTCGACCTTCTCGAAAATCTCGAAGGTGACGCCGTAGTTCCGCTGGCAGAAGTCACCGATCTGTTCCGAGTCCCCCGGCTCCTGCCCTGCGAACTGGTTGCAGGGGAACCCGAGCACGGCGAGCCCGCGGTCGGCGTACTGCTGGTGGAGCTTCTCCAGGCCCTCGAACTGCGGGGTCAGGCCGCACTGGGACGCGGTGTTCACCACCAACACCACCTTGCCGCGCCAGGCGTCGAGCGACTGTTCCTCGCCGGTGAGCGTGGTGGCGGTGAAGTCATGGAGCGTGGGCATGTCGGGCCTTCCGGTTGGGCGGATGCTGCCGGTGGTTCGTCGCCAGCGCCCCAATGGATGGGAATCGCTGCGCGGCGAGGGGTGACTGGCACAATTGTGCCGCTGTCCGCACCCTTCCCCCCCAGCCCATCCGCCGTACGGCTACGTCCACCCACCTCCGCCCCGGCCCACCGGCAGGCGTCGAGCCAGCGGGTGGTGGTGCCTGGTGCCGGCGAGCTTCTTCCTCGCCGCTCTGGGTGTCTTCGGGTGGGCCTTCGCCGTTCCGTTGATGAACTTCATGGAGTACTACGAGATCCCGGCTGATGACGACACCTACGTGCTCACCGTCGAGGAGGACTCCCTCCAGCTCATCAGCCAGGCCGAGGATGGACGGCTCGAGGGTTGTGAGGTGCTCGACGCGACGACCGGTGACGTGCTCGAGCAACGACCCGTCGAACCCTGGATGGCACAGGTCAATGAGGACTTCGCCTTCTCCAAGGCCCGGTGGACCTTCGAGGCCGGCAGCGGCGACCTGGAGGTCACCTGCTGGGGCAGTGGCGATGTCGAGATCGCGGACGCGCCGGAGCGAGGAGAGGACATCAGGATCCTGATGCTGGTGTTCGGCGTCCCGGCGATCCTGGTCGGACTCGGCGTGATCGCGATGTGCATCTGGCTGATCTTCTTCACCCAGCGGCGACCCGAGCCGAACCCGCGGGTGTGAGAAGCAGCCGACTGGGCACCATGGCCGCATGAGTCAACCGCTGCCCACACATTCTTCTCCCGGCCGCCCGAAGAGCATCAAGGGCCGAGTGATCGCCGGCATCATCTGCATCGTGCTGGCCGTTCTCGGCGTGGTCGCGAGCCTTGTCTTCCTGATCGCCGGGCTCTTCTCGGTCGACGGCGACGTTCCCGTCGACGGGCAGCCGCACACGGTCTCGCTCGACTCCGAGGCCGAACGGATGGTCTTCGTGCAGGACGGCGCCACGATCCGGTGCAGCGTCCTCGATGAGGCCGGCACTCCGGTCGAGC
>DATCYH010000212.1:0-5253 GCA_036570405.1 Nocardioides sp. | reverse complement strand
AGGCTGCCCCATCTGCCAACGTGTCCAGACTCTGCCGGTTGAGATAGGCAGCCGAGGTGTCCACCACCACGCCCACCGCCATCAGCAGGATCAGCGCGAAGCCGACGATCAACACCGTGACCTGGCCGGCCTCCTGACCCCTGTTCATGACGCTGCCCGATATTCTCCGTAGGGCACGCTGTGCTTCGCGTCGAGGCGGAAGGTGGGCGCCCCTCCACCGAGCACGTCGGGTGCCAGCGGCAACCGGATCTGGGTCCGCACGATCACGGTGATCACCGAGCCGGGTTGATGGCAGTGGCCACGCCCGGCGGAGCAGTTGATCTCCACGCTGAACGCGCCCGGGTCGACTCCCTGGTCGCGCAGGCTGACCTCGGCCGCGAGCCGGGCCTGCCGTTCCCCCGCCTCCTCGCTCTCCGCGATCGAGAACGCACGCCCCGCCGCACGGCTGGCGGCACTCGTGCCGAACGCGGCGCTCTGGACGGTGAAGACGGAGATCAGCACATACACCAGCGGCACCATCAAGAGGATCGAGAGCCAGGTGACCTCCACCAGGGCGCTGCCGTCTTCGCCGTCTTCGCCGCATTCGCGGCGGTCCGTGCGGTTCATGGTGCGCCCACTTCGTCGGGGTCCTGCTCCACGATCGCGTGGCCCTCGACCTCGATCCGGATCGCCGGCCCCCACAGTCCCAACGGCGGAACCTCGGCGGAGACCGTCACCTCGATCATCTCGGTCCCGTCGACGAGGGTCTGGCGGGCTCCGACGTCCTTGGCGAAACGGTCTGCGATCACGTTGCCGATCTGTTGGCGGGTATAGGCCGCGCCGTCCTCGGGACCTCGGTCGAGCACGGCACCGTGTCGCGCCCCTTCGGTGGCCGCAGCCGTCAGCGTGTTGCGCACGTGCAGCACGATCGCCAACTGGAGGATCCCCAGGACCAGTGGGATCAGGACGACCAGCACCAGCACGAAGTCGACCACGGCCGACCCGCGCTCACTGCGGAGGCGTCGAGGCCTGATCTCAGCCTCCCACCGAGTTGAGCGCATCGACCAGCATCTGCTGGAGCCTCGGACCGGCCACGAGGGTCAAGGCGCCCACGATGCCGGCGGTCATCACCGTGATCATCACCCAACCAGGGACGTCTCCCTGCTCGTCGCGGGCGCGCACCCCGATGCCGACGTAGAGCCGCACGAACAGCTCGTTCCACTTTTCCATCCCGAGAACCTTTCCTATGGAGCAACAAGATTGAGGCCGATCACTCCCGGCCAGAACGCGAACACGACTGTCACCGGGAGGACCAGGAAGACCACCGGAACCATCATCAGGGTCTCCTTGCGGGCACCTGACTCAATCAACTCGCGACGCCCTGCTTCGCGTACGTCGGCCGCCTGGGAGTGCAGGACATCGGCCAGGGGCGTGCCGCGTTCGATGGCGACTGCCACCCCGGAGGCGAACCGGCTCACCACCGGTAGCCCGCTGCGGCTCGCCAGGTCGTCGAAGGCTGCACTGACTGGCTGCCCGGTGCGGATCGCGGCCAGCACCCGCGACAGGTCCTCACTCAGGGCGCCGCGGCTGCGGCGTACGACTCTGTCCAGTGCCGCGACCGGGCTCTCCCCGGCAGCAACCGCCAGGGCTAGAAGCTCAGCCACCGTGGGGAACTCCACCAGGACCTGCTGGTCGCGCTTGCGTGCCCGAGTGGACAGATTGTTGTCGCAGAAGATCACCCCACAGGCGAACCCGACGGCGCACAGGAGCAGGAAGGGAAGGAGCCGGCCCGGGGTCTGCCAGACCTGGAAGGCCGAGGAAGCTGCCACCAGCGTGAAGCCCGCGACTCCCCACAGCACCTGCTCGATGCGGAACTCCTGGACGCTCTTGTCGATGGCGGATCGTTCGAGGCGACGCCGCACCGACGTCGACCCGCCCAGCACGCTCTCCACGCCGTCCGCCGCCCTGCGCAACACCGGTCCGAAGATCGAGCCGACAACACCGGTGGGTTCACCGACGGATCGCCGCTCGACCGATGGCAGGTCACGCACGTAGGGCAGCACCCGCGTGCCCAGATCAGTGCGACGCAACGAGACCATCCGGGTGGCGAACAACAGCACCCCCAGCGCGGCGACGCCGCCCAGCAGCGCGCCCCAGATCGTCGCAGTCATTCGAGGATCCGCCGTTCGAGCGGCAACCGGCCGATGCGCATCATCAGCCAGTACGCGAACACACAGCAGAAGGCGCCGATCGCCAGGACCAGCATGCCGCCGGGCGAGCGATAGCGCTGGATCACCTCCGGCTGGAAGCACAGGATCAGCAGCACCAGCCATGGTGCGGCGACGGCGAGCTTGGCGCCGTTGACCGTCCACGCCTGGCGGGCCTCGAGTTCGGAGCGCGTGTGGGCATCGTCGCGCAGGTGACTCGACAGGCTGCGCAACAGGCGACCGAGCTCACCACCGCCGACTTCGCGGGCGATACGCAGCGCCTCGACCACGCGATCCCCCACCGGGTCGGCAAGCTCGGCCTTGAGCCGTTCGAGGGACTCGCCGAACCGTCCGGTCACCTGGTAGTCGAGGGCGAAGCGAGCGAAGGCGGGCTGCAGCGCCTCGGGACCGCGCGAGCCGAGCTGGGCCAACGCCTCGGGGAGCGACATGCCCGCCCGGACCGCGGAGGCCAGGTGATCGACCGCCTCCGGCCACACCTCGGCGAACTCCTTGCGGCGCTTGCGCGCTCGACCCCGCACCACCGCAATGGGCAGATAGGCCGACATCACGCCGAAGACCAGTGCCACCGGGAAGGTGCGCGAGATGACCTGCACGAAGAGGAGTCCGGCGATCCCCATAACCACACAGAGAAAGACGAGGCTGCGGCTGGTCACCGATGACATGCCAGCGCTGATCAACCACTGATCGATGCGTGCCGGCCCTTTCGTCGTGCGCACCGTGGTCCGCGGAATGGTGAACGCCGCCCAGACCAGGGCCAGGCCCAGTCCGAGCACGAGACCGATCAACGCACCCATCGCTCAACCCGCCCGCACCAACTGGTGCACGTCGATGCCCATCCGCTCGAAGGCCTCGACTCGTGGCGGCATCCCGCCGCGCGAACGCAGGGTCTGACCATCGCGGACGAAGATCTGCTCGGCTTCGATGATGCCGTTCTCCACCCGGCCGGGCACCGAGACGATCTCGTTGACGTGCCGGTTGCCCTGGGCGTCGAGGCCGAGGTGAACCACGATGTCCAGGCTTGAGGCCACGGTCGGCAGGACGAAGCCTGCTGAGATGTTCTCACCGGCCAGGAGCGGCAGCGTGCAGACCTTCATCAGCGCCTCACGCGCGCTGTTCGCGTGGATGGTGCACATCCCCGGCAGACCAGCGTTGAGCGCGAGCAACAGGTCAAGGCACTCCTCGGCGCGGACCTCGCCCACGATGATCCGACTCGGGCGCATCCGAAGGCTCTCCTTGACCAGGTCGCGGAGCCGCACCTCGCCGGTGCCCTCGAGCCCGGCCTGCCTGGTCTGGAGGGGAACCCAGTCGGGATGCTGGAATCGCAGCTCGAAGACCTCCTCGACTGAGATCACCCGGTCGCCGCCGGGGATCGCGGAGGCAAGACAGTTGAGCAGCGTGGTCTTGCCAGCCTGCGTGCCACCGGCGACGAGAATGTTCAGGCCCGCGCGCACGCAGGCCTCCAGGAACCGTGCCGCTTGCGGGGTGAGGGAGCCGAGCTCGACGAGGTCCTGCAGGCGACTGGCCCGCATCGTGAACTTGCGGATGTTGATGGCGGTGAATCCGCGCGAGACACCCTCGAGGACCACGTGCAGTCGGTGTCCCTCGGGGAGCATCGCATCGACGAACGGCGTGGAGATGTCGAGTCGGCGTCCACTGGACTTGAGCATCCGCTCAACGAGCTCGGTCACCTCGGCTGCGCTGAGCACGGTGTTGGTGAGCTCGTGGCGGCCCCGTCGGGCGATGAAGACCTGGCTGGGGTCATTGATCCAGACCTCCTCGACGCTCGGGTCGTCGAGGTAGGGCTGCAGCGGACCGAACCCGGAGACCCGGGCCACGATCTCGCCGACGATTGCCTGCGGGTCCGGCACCGGCGCGACCTGGCCGGTGAGACTGCGCTCGTCGTGCGCACGGACCACGTCCTCGGCGATCCGAAGCACCACCAGCGCCTCGGCCTGCGGATCGACGCCATCGCGGCGGACAACCTCGCGCACGCGCGCGTCAAGCGTCTGCACCAGTGAGGCGTGCGCGTCGGCGTACGTCGATGTCATGCCGGCCCCCGTCCCGAGATGAAGGTTCCTGTGCGGCAGTATGCGCGACTCCTGCCCGCCTTGGGAATGCCCCCGGTCAGGAGTTGTGGACAACCTGGGACTGGTGTGGCACGGGGCAACCACCGGGGAAGGTGCCGAGCTCCTCGAGCTTGAATCCGTCCGGATAGGAACGGATCCACGGCAGATCCTCGATCACCTTGGGCCGGCGTCGCGCCGGGAAGGCGCGCAGCAGGGCGCCGCGGGCCTTGAGCGCGGCACGCGAGGCGCGCTCGATGACCGGTCGCGGAGCCTCATAGCCCAGGGCGTCTCGCAACGGCTGATCCATCAGTGCGCGGCTGAACATCTCGACCGCACGGCTGGCCGCGCGGGGGTGGAAGGTGAGCATCAACTCGAGCGTGGAGTCGGCGACCCGACGCCCGCCGGGATCGAAGCCGAAGTGCTCCTGCTCGTAGGTGTCCATCAACTTCTCGAAGCCCTCATAGGTCTCCGGCACGTCGCTGATGTTCATGTGCTTGGCCAGGATCCGGTAGTAGGCCACCGAAGCCGTGACCTCGTGATAGCTCATCGGACGCTTGCCATAGTCGTCGAGCCAGCGCTTGGGCACCACCACGAAGGTGCTGAGCACATAGAGCATCTCGTGGTTGGGGATGTCGTAGGAGCGGTGCATCTGGTTGATCCGCCGGATCGCGGCCCTCGCCTCCGGGTGGTCGAACCCGTGCCGCGCCGGAGGCTCCAGCAACAGCGCGGTGTCGTCGTAGCGCTTCTGGACGTTGCCGGTGAACTCACCGGTCTCGTCGAGCAGCCGACCGATGCCGGGCACCGCATAGGTGCGGAAGAGGGCGAAGCTGAGCGCCTGGTTCATGTCCCAGGGGAACTCGTGCATCAGAAGGGTGCGATAGATCTCGACGCAGTCCTCGATCGGGTCGAGGGACTCGTTGCGGAGCTTCCAGTGGGCACGCTTCATGAGGCCATCATGACAGCAAAACTGTCACTATGGG
>DATCYH010000211.1:0-4348 GCA_036570405.1 Nocardioides sp. | reverse complement strand
CGACGAGCAGGCACTCGACCGGGCCGGCATCGAGGGCTCGAGCGAGGACAAGGGTTGGGAAGCCACCTCGGCCGCGCTGCAGACCGCGCGGTTGCTCCGTGAGCTCCGGGGCTGAGACCGGCGCACGGCTCGACCGGCGTACGCCGTAGGCTTGCTCGTCGTGAAGACGTTCGAGGAGCTCTGGGCCGAGCTCAACCACAAGGCCCAGACGAGACCTGAGGGATCCGGCACGGTCAAGCAGCTCGACGCCGGGGTCCATGCGATCGGCAAGAAGCTGGTCGAGGAGGCCGCGGAGTCCTGGATGGCCGCCGAGCACGAGGGCAAGGACGCCGCAGCCGAGGAGATCAGCCAGCTGCTCTACCACGCCCAGGTGCTGATGATCGCCACCGGACTGTCACTCGAAGACGTCTACGCCCACCTCTGAGGAACCCCATGTCTGTCACCGCCACCGGCGAGAAGCTGCTGCGCATCGCTGTGCCCAACAAGGGCGCCCTGTCCGTGGCCGCCTCCGAGATCCTTCGCGAGGCCGGTTACCGGCAGCGCTCGGACTCCAAGGAGCTGGCCCTGATCGACGTCGAGAACGGCGTCGAGTTCTTCTACTTGCGCCCCCGCGACATCGCGCTCTACGTGGGGGAGGGCACGCTCGACATCGGGATCACCGGTCGCGACCTCCTGCTCGACTCCGGCGCGACCGCCCGCGAGGTCACCCAGCTCGGCTTCGGCCAGTCGAACTTCTACTTCGCAGGCCGCGCGGGCGAGTTCACCGACCTGGCCCAGCTCGAGGGCAAGCGGATCGCGACCTCCTACGTCGGTGTGGTCCAGCGGTTCCTGGACGAGCGCGGGATCAATGCAGGCGTCACCCGCCTCGACGGCGCGGTCGAGACCTCGATCAAGCTCGGTGTCGCCGACGTGATCGCCGATGTCGTCGAGACCGGCAGCACGCTGCGCGCGGCCGGGCTGGAGACGTTCGGCGAGGTCGTCCTGAAGTCGGAGGGCGTCCTGATCGCCCGCGACATCGACGAGGTCCCTGCCGGCTTCGAGATCTTCCTGCGCCGCCTCCAGGGCGTCCTGGTCGCCCGCTCCTACGTGATGATGGACTACGACATCCGCAGCGAGCACGTGGCCAAGGCTGTCGACCTGACCCCCGGCATCGAGAGCCCGACGGTCTCGCCCCTTCATCGCGAGGGCTGGGTCGCTGTGCGGGCGATGGTCCCGCGCAAGGGCAGCCAGCGCCTGATGGACGAGCTCTTCGACATCGGAGCGCGCGGCATCCTGCTGACGGAGATCAATGCCTGCCGCCTCTGAGCCCGCACTCCCGCAGACCTGGCGGCCGCTCGGCACCAGGATGGCCGGGATCGCTGCCGGCGCCCTGCTCTTCTTCTTCTGCGGTGCCCTGTGGGTGCTGCTCTCACCGGAGATCCGCGACGGCTTCTCGCTCTACCAGCGGGTCACCCTGCTGCTGATGGGCCTCGGGATAGCGGTGGCGATCCATGCCCTGGTCCGTGCCCGGGCCACGGCCACCGAGACCGGCCTGACGGTGGTGAACGGATACAAGCGCCGCGACTTCGAGTGGGCCCAGATCGTTGCCGTGCACATGCCACCCGGCGCCCCCTGGGCCAAGCTCGACCTGGCCGACGGCGAGACCTGCTCGGTGATGGCCATCCAGGCCACCGACGGGGCACGGGCGAAGGAAGCCGTTCGGACGCTGCGGCGCATCCTCAGCTGATCGTCCGGGTTCCGTCGACCATCAGGTCGGCAGCCGCCGGGAGACCGCTCGCGAGGAAGTGGCGTGTCTCGTCCGCCACGAACCTCGCCCAGTGTCGCTGTTGTTCCTGCGCCTCCCACACCACGTCGTCGCGCTCGTAGAGCAGGCGGTCCCGGGTCATGCCACGCGAGATCCGCAGGTCGTCGGGTGCGCTGACCCAGACCAGCGCCGTGCGATGTGGCGCAATGGCACGCGCTCCCGAACCGACACCCTCCAGGACGAGCAGGTCGAGGGGCGGTACGTCGTGCTGCTCGGCGAGCTCGTTGCGCTCCCAGTCGAAGCGACGGTAGCTGCCGGTGCGTCCTGCCGCGAACGGCTCCGCGATCTGTTCCGCGACCCGGGGGCCGAGGGTTGCGTCCAGGCCGCTCCAGCCCAGGTAGAGGTCGTCCATGTGGATCACCAGCGACGAGCCGGGGAACGCGTCACTGATTCCCTCAGCCAGGGTCGTCTTACCCGAGCCCGCAGGACCGTCGATGCAGAGCAGGCGACCACCTCCGGGCTGCGCCGGTCTGGACCTCAGGAGGTCGAGCACCTGTGGCACGACCGGGTCACCCATCAGAAGCTGTTGCCCGTGCCGCGATAGCTGGGGACCGACTCGACGATCCTGGACCCCGAGACCAGGTGCACGGTGTTGCAGTGCTCGAAGAGCTCGCCGGACTTCGCGTGCCGGAACCAGACCGTGTCGCCGATGTTGAGGATGGTGGCGGGGGAGCCGACCAGCGGTGTCTGGACCTCGCCGGCACCCTCCAGCCCGGTCAGCTCGAGACCGGGAGGCGCCCAGGGGATCGGCACCCGGTCGGCGCCGGGCGGTCCGGAGGCGACGAACCCGCCTCCGGCGACGGTCACCATCGTCGGTGAGGGGCGGCGCAGCACCGGGACGCCGTAGAACGCGGCGGGACGGGGCTCGAAGGACTGGTAGTGGTCGAAGAGGCCGGGCACGAGCAGGCCGGAGCCCGCTGCCACCTCGGTGACGACCGGGTCGGCGGCCGAGGACTCGACGGAGCCCGAACCGCCCGCGTTCCAGAACTCGAGGGTAGCGATCTGGCGCAGCGCCTGGTCGATCTCGCGGCGCCGGTGCCGCAGCTGGTCGACGGAGGCCGACTTGATCCGCCGTACCACCAGCGACTTGGCGCGTTGGGAGGGCACGTCGTCGGGGACCCCGGCCACCTGCCCCTCGTAGGTCATCACGCCGACCAACGAGAACCCCGGCCGGTCGACGATGTGGCGAGCCAGGTCGGCGATCGCGCGGGTCTCGTGCAGCGGGGAGCGCTTCGGACCGACGTGCTGACCGCCCATCCGCAGTCCTGCGTCGATGTCGATCGCCACCCGGACCGAGACTGCCTTGGACGACCGGATCGAGTCGACGACGTCGAGGTGGGCGGTCGAGTCGATCATCAACGTGATCGTGCTCGCCGCGGAGGGCGAGTTGACCAGCTCGGCGAGCGCACCGCGGTCGACGCTCGGGTAGCCCATCACGATGTCGTCGCTGATCGTTCGGGCGTGGAGCCAGAGTGCCTCACGCAGTGAATAGGCGAGGACGCCGGAGAACGCATCGTGCGCCAGCGCGCGGCTGAGCAGGGCCGGGACCCGCAACGACTTGGAGGCAACTCGCAGTGGCGTGCCGCCAGCGCGACGTGCCAGGTCATCGGCGTTGGCATCGAACGCATCGAGGTCGACGACCATTGCCGGGGTCGCGACGGGCTCGCGTGCGCTGACGAGCGCGGCATCGAGGCGAGTGCGCAGCCGGTTGCGCGCGATCAGGTCGTCCCTCATGAAATGCCCCTGCTCCGCAGGATCGCCTCGATGTCGGCGAGGTCGTCGTCGATCGCCGGGGTGCGCTTGCCTGCGGACGGGGCCACGGATCGCTTCGCCTTCGGTGCCGAGACGGGGGAGTCGGCCGAGTCGGGTGAGACCGCCGGCTCCTTGCGCCCGGACAGGCGCGTGGAGACACCGAAGAGCAGGACCGAGAGCACGAACAGGGCGATGCCGAGCCACACGCCGGGGCTGAAGACGAAGCCGACGGCCCAGTCGGAGACGGACGCGGCGATCTCCCCGAACATCTCGAGCGTGCCGGTCAACCAGGCCGCGATGGGCAGCAGCGTGAGAGCCGCTCCCCGGAGGGCCGAGCCGGTGCCCCGGTTGCGCCAGGCATACCAGGTCCACAGAGCGCCACACACGCTCAGCGCCAGGGCAAGGGCCATCCAACTCACGTCCGCCATGGGCCCAGCATAGGCTGGGGCATCATGACCGACCCCGACCGCTTCGCAGGTGCCCGCATCCTCGAGTCGTCCTTCCCGAACGACACCGGTGAGCAGTCGCCCGAGGTGGCTGCCGCGCTTGCCGCGCACACGGCGGATGCGTCTCGCTATCCGGCGCTGGTGGCCACGCTGCAGGCTTCGCGCCTGATGGTGCCCGTGGTCGCCCTGCTCGGCGAGGTCGAGCTCGACGAGCATGGCCTGGCGCACGACAAGTCCAGCGACATGGCCGCGGTCCTGATGAAGGGCGTCGACGGTCGACTGGCCCTCCTCGCCTTCACCGGGACGGCCCAGCTGACCCAGTGGAACGCCGAGGCACGACCGGTCG
>DATCYH010000210.1:0-5103 GCA_036570405.1 Nocardioides sp. | reverse complement strand
CACCACCGGGATGCCTGCACCGGTTGCGATCCGGGCTGCCTCGACCTTGGTGGTCATCCCACCCGTGCCCACGCCGGCCGAGCCGACGGAGCCGATCTTGACGTCCGCCAGGTCCGCCTTCGACCTGACGTCGGAGACCAGTGAGGTGCCCGGGGTGGCCGGGTTGCCGTCATAGAGGCCGTCGACGTCGGAGAGCAGGACCAGCAGGTCGGCACGGACGAGGTGCGCCACGAGTGCGGCCAACCGGTCGTTGTCGCCGAAGCGGATCTCGGACGTGGCGACGGTGTCGTTCTCGTTGACGATCGGGATCACACCGAGCTCGAGGAGCTTGGCGAAGGTCTGGAAGGCGTTGCGGTAGTGGGCGCGCCGGGTGACGTCATCGACGGTGAGGAGCACCTGGCCGGTGACCAGTCCGTGGGCTGCCAGCTCCTCGGTGTAGTGCCGGATCAGGAGACCTTGGCCGACCGACGCGGCGGCCTGTTGGGCAGCCAGCCCACGGGGGCGCCTCTTCAGGCCGAGCGGCGCGAGGCCGGCGGCGATGGCACCGGAGGAGACCAGCACGACCTCGGCGCCGCGGGCGCGTGCGGCCGCGAGCACCTCGACCAGGGCGGTCAGCCGGTCAGGATCGATTCCACCCGCAGCCGTGGTCAGGGACGAGGAGCCGACCTTGACCACGATCCTGCGTGCAGCGGTGACCTCGCCGCGCGTGCTCATGCCTGGCTGTCCCCTGACTCGCTCCCATCGGATGCAGCGTCGGGATCGGACTCGTTCCAGTCCGGGTCCTCGGCAGAGCCGACCTCATAGGACACCGGTCCGGAGTGACCACCGCGCGTGATCTTGCGGGCCACGTCGGCACGCGTCTCGTTCTCACCGCGGTGCGGCATCCCTTCCTCGATGTCGCGCCGGCGAGTGGCGGACGGCCGCTCCTCACGGAGGCGCTCGTCCTCACCGCGTCGTCCGAGCATCTCGGCGCCAGCCTCGATCCCGGGCTTGAAGTCGAAGACGACCGCGTTGTCGGGATCGCCGATGAGGACCGTGTCCCCCTCGTTCGCACCCAGCTCGACGAGCTTCTTCTCCACACCGAGACGGTTGAGTCGATCGGCGAGGAAGCCCACGGCCTCCTCGTTGCCGAAGTAGGTCTGGCGCACCCAGCGCTCGGGCTTCTCGCCGCGCACGCGCCAGCCGTCGCCGGTGAGCTTGACGCTGAACTCGCCGTCGCCGTCGGCCGACCCGGGACGCAGGATGATGCGCTCGGCCTGGACCACGGGCTTGTCTGCTCGGGCGCGGGAGACGATCTCTGCCATCGCGAAGGTCAGCTCACGCATTCCCTCACCCGAGGCCGCGCTCACCTGGAAGACCCGAAGGCCCTTCTCCTCCAGCTCGTCGATGACGAAAGAGGCGATGTCGCGTCCGTCGGGGACGTCGATCTTGTTCAGTGCCACCAGCCGGGGACGGTCTTCGAGACCGCCGTAGCGGGCCAGCTCGTTCTCCATGATCTCGAGGTCCTCGACCGGGTTCCGGCCGGGCTCGATGCTCGCGGTGTCGACGACGTGGACCAGGGCCGCGCAGCGTTCGATGTGGCGCAGGAACTCGTGGCCAAGGCCGCGTCCCTCGGCTGCTCCCTCGATCAGGCCCGGGACGTCGGCGACGGTGAAGGTGGTGTCACCGGCACGCACGACACCGAGGTTCGGGACCAGGGTGGTGAACGGGTAGTCGGCGATCTTGGGCCGCGCCCTCGAGATCGCGGCGATCAGCGACGACTTGCCCGCGCTCGGGAACCCGACCAGGCCGATGTCGGCGACGACCTTCAGCTCCAGCCGGATCTCCAGCTCGTCCCCCGGCTCTCCCAGAAGGGCGAAGCCGGGAGCCTTGCGCTTGGCCGAGGCCAACGCAGCATTGCCGAGGCCCCCGCGGCCGCCTTGGGCGATGACCATCTCGGTTCCCGCGCCGACGAGGTCCGCAAGCACGTTGCCCTTGGCGTCGGCGACGACGGTGCCGTCCGGCACGGGCAGCACCAGGTCGGAGCCGTGGCCACCGTTCTTGTGGCTGCCGGCTCCGTGACCGCCGGACTCCGCACTGCGGCGCGGGCTGTGGTGATAGTCGATCAGCGTGGTGACGCTGGGGTCCACGCGCAGGATCACCGAACCACCGGGGCCACCGTTGCCTCCGTCGGGTCCGCCGAGGGGCTTGAACTTCTCCCGGTGCACCGAGGCGACGCCGTTGCCGCCCCGGCCGGCGGCGATGTGCAACCGGACCTCGTCGACGAATGTCGGGACTGCCATGGGTTCTCCTGCGTGTGGGATAAATGCCGAAGGCGCCCCTAGAGTCTAGGGACGCCTTCCGGGCGTGGCCGGAACTCGGCCACTGAGTCAGTGCTGTGGTGTCACTGGATGAGCGTCAGTCCACTCACCGGGGACGATGTTCACCACGCGGCGACCGCGACGGGTGCCGAACTCGACCGCACCGGCGGCGAGGGCGAACAGGGTGTCGTCGCCACCGCGGCCGACGTTGGTGCCGGGGTGGAAGTGCGTGCCGCGCTGGCGGACGATGATCTCGCCCGCGTTGACGCTCTGGCCGCCGAAGCGCTTGACGCCGAGACGCTGGGAGTTCGAGTCGCGACCGTTCTTGGTCGAGGCTGCGCCCTTCTTGTGTGCCATCTGTTCAGTCCTTTGGGTTCAAAAAGTTCGGGTGGCTGGAAGTCACGCGTTGATCGCGGTGACCTTGACCTGGGTGTACTTCTGGCGGTGACCCTGGCGCTTCTTGTAGCCGGTCTTGTTCTTGTACTTCTGGATGATGATCTTCGGCCCCTTGGTGGCGCCGAGGACCTCGGCGGTCACGGTGGCCTTGTCCAGGGCCGCGGCGTCAGTGGTCACGGCTTCACCGTCGACCATGAGCAGCACGGGGAGCGTGACCGAGTCTCCGACGGCCGTCTCCAGCTTGTCGATCTCGATGACGTCGCCCACGGCAACCTTCTGCTGAATGGCGCCTGCGCGCACGATCGCGTACACCGCGGTCTCCTTCGTCGATTCCAACTGCTTGAAGTTCAAGTCCTGGGGCCCGCACCACTCGCTCGGGCGCTGGGCCACACAGATGGGCACACGGATGCATGCCGAGGTTCGATACTACGGGGACGGTGGGGTTTGGTGCAAAACGGCATCGGGAAGGCATCTGTGATGACCCCCATCGCGCCCGTCGAGGGCCTCACCAACGTGCGTGATCTCGGCGGACTTCGCCGTACCGGCGGCGGCCGCACACCCCACGGCGTCTTCTGGCGCTCGGAGAATCTCGACCGGGTGACCGCACGCGGTTGGGACCAGCTGCACACCGCCGGGATCCGCACTGTCATCGACCTGCGCCAACAAGCCGAGCGGGAGCGTACGCCGTACTCCGCGCCGTCCTGGCTGAGCCTGGTGCACGTGGACCATGACGGGTTGGCGAACCGAGGGTTCTGGACGGACTACTGGGACAACGGGCTGGTGGGCACCGCGCTCTATTACCTTCCGCACCTGGCCGCGATGCCCGAACGCACCCTGGCCGTGCTGGACGCGTTGGCATCGGCACCGCCGGGCGGAGTGCTCTTCCACTGCATGGGCGGTCGCGATCGCACCGGCTTGATCGCGATGCTCCTGCTGAGCGCCGCCGGCGTGGACCCCGAGGACGTCGTCGGCGACTACATGGCCTCGATCGAGAACAACGTCGCGCGCGCGGCCTCGGAGAACCGGAACTGTCCGGAGGGCGAGCTCGAGCAGCTGTGTCACAGGCATGGCACGAGCACGGAGGGCGCCTTCCGGAACGCCCTGGCGGGCGCCGACCTGGCCGGGTTGCTCGCGCAAGGTGAGCCCGCCACTCGTGCGGCAGTGCTCACCTGGCGCGGCAACCTGTGAGCTCAGTGCTTGCGTGAGCCCTTCTTCTTGATCGGGACGTGCACATCGACCTCGGGCGTCTCCGGGGCGTCCTGCTCCTGGGGAGCGGGAGCCTCGGCGGACTCGGCACCAGCGGGACGGCTGGCCCCACCACGGGTGCGTGTCCGGGTGACAACCTTGGGGGCCTCCACCGGGGCGACGGGCGCCTCGGACGCGGGGGCGGCTGCAGGCGCCACGACGGTGATCGCGTCCACCGGAGCTGCGGTGGTCACGCCCGCCGGGCGGCTGGCCCGGCGACGAGTCCTGGTCACGACCTTCGTAGTCGGCTGCGCAGGCGGCTGAACATCCCCCGGCGCTTCGGCTCCTTTCGGAGCGGATGCCTCGGAAGGGGCCTGGGTCTCAGCGGACTTCGCGGTGTCGTCAGCAACTCGGGCATCGGAAGGCTGCGCGTCGGAGTCATGGTCGCCGCGCGACTGCTTGTCGCCCTGGTCGCCGCCTCCGGCGCCGGACTCGTTCGACTGGTTGCCACGGCCACGGCCACGACCGCGACCGCGGTTGCGACCGGATCCGCTGCGGCCCGACTCACCAGTTTCCGATGACGATCCGGCCTGGTCCGTCGATTCCTGCGACCCGGCGTCCGTGGCGTCGTGGGATGCGGCGTCCTCGGCTGCTGCCTTGCCGCTCTGTCCCGACTTGCCGGACTGCTCGGACTTGGCGGACTGCTCCGATTTGCCGGACTGCTCCGACTTGTCGGCATTCTCCGTCTTGGCGGCCGCAGCGACGTCCTTGGGCGACGGCGGACCGGAGCGGGAGTTGTCGTTCTGGTTGCCGCCGTTGTCCTCACCCTTGCGACCACGTCCACGGCGACCGGCACGGCCTCCGCGATCATCGCCGTTGTCCTTGGGCTCGATCGGCATGTCGTGCACGACCAGACCACGTCCCTGGCAGTGCGGGCAGTCCTCGCTGAATGCCTCGAGCAGGCCGGTGCCGATGCGCTTGCGCGTCATCTGGACCAGACCGAGCGAGGTCACCTCGGCGACCTGGTGGCGGGTCCGGTCACGGCCCAGGCACTCCACCAGGCGGCGGAGGACGAGGTCGCGGTTGCTCTCGAGGACCATGTCGATGAAGTCGACGACGATGATGCCGCCGATGTCGCGCAGGCGGAGCTGGCGAACGATCTCCTCGGCTGCCTCGAGGTTGTTCTTGGTGACGGTCTCCTCGAGGTTTCCGCCGGAGCCGG
>DATCYH010000209.1:0-11743 GCA_036570405.1 Nocardioides sp. | reverse complement strand
CGCTCGCCCTGGTCGTCGTGCCCACCACCTGGCACTGGACCCGCCACCTGGTCACCGTGGTGCACGAGGCAGGCCACGCCTTCGTGGCACTCCTGGTCGGACGGCGGCTGAGCGGGATCCGACTGCACTCCGACACCTCGGGGCTCACCGTCTCGAGCGGCAAGCCCCGCGGGCCGGGCATGGTGGCGATGCTCGCGGCCGGCTATCTGGCTCCGGCAGCGACCGGAATCGTGGCTGCTTTGCTGCTGGCCGCCGATCGTCCGCTCGCGCTGTTGTGGGGACTGGTCGGTGCACTCGTGCTGATGCTGGCGCAGATCAGGAACTTCTACGGCGCCCTCGTGCTGCTGGTGATCGGCGGATCGATCGGCGTCGTCTGCTGGTATCTGCCCGCCACCACCGTCACGTTCGTCGCCGAGGTGGTCACCTGGCTGTTGCTCCTGGCCGCACCCAAGCCGGTGCTGGAGCTGGCCCGGACCTCGCGTCGTCAGCGGCGTGGTTCGGATGCGGATCAGCTGGCCCGGTTGACGGTGCTGCCGGCCTGGGTGTGGATCGGGTTCTTCCTGCTGGTCACCCTGGCCGGGCTGGTCCTCGGCGTGACGATGCTGCTGCCGGTGGAGATTTCGTTGCCTGCGTGAGGTTTCCGCCTGTGCCGCCCACGGCATGATGAGCGACATGAGTGACCAGCACCCGGCGGAGAAGCCGAACCCATCCACGAACGTGCGCGGCAACCCGGGCAACCCTGGTGGCCAACCGGGTGCTCAACCAGGCGGTCAGCCGTGGGGTCCTCCGCCCAGCCCTCAGCAGGCGCCCCCGCAGTGGGGCCAGCAGGCTCCCCAGCATCAGACTCCCCAGCAGCAGGCCCCACACAACCCGGCTCAGCAGTGGGGACCACCCGCACAGCAGCCACCGCAGCAGTGGGCCGCACCGACCCCCGGCGGACCCGACCGTCCGGCGTCGGCAAGGCGGAAGGGCGGCAAGGGTGGCCCCGGTGGGCTCGGTTTCGGTATCGGCCTGCTCGTCGGTGCGTTGGTCCTCGGGCTCGGCGGCGGCTTCTTGGGTGGGAAGCTCTCGAACGAGGGCGGCGGTGACGGCAAGGTCGACGCCGGCCAGGTCGACATCTCCGGGCTCAACCTGCAGGACCTGGTCTCGGTGCAGTCGGTTGCCGACCGGGCCCTGCCCGCGGTGGTCAAGATCGAGGCGATCAACGCCCGGAGCGGTTCCACCGGCTCCGGTGTGGTGCTGACCAAGGACGGCGAGATCCTCACCAACTATCACGTCATCCACGCCGCCGCGCAGGGTGGGAACCTCGAGGTCTTCTTCACCGACGGCACGACCCGCAAGGCGACCATCGTCGGCGCGGACCCGTCCACCGACATCGCGTTGATCAAGGCCGAGAACGTTGATGACCTCGCGACACTGAAGTTCGGCTCGGCCAAGGACATCAAGGTCGGGCAGGCAGTCGTGGCCGTTGGGTCGCCGTACGGCCTCGACTCGACGGTGACCGCGGGGATCATCTCGACGCTGAACCGGCCAGTCGCCGTGCCCGGCATGGACGACCCCAACAAGCCGATGATCTATCCCGCGGTGCAGACCGACGCGGCGATCAACCCCGGCAACTCCGGTGGCGCCCTGATCAACATCAAGGGTGAGCTGGTGGGGATGAACTCGGCCAACAAGCTGGCGGCCTCCTCCGACGAATACTCCCGCGCCGACCTCGGCTCCATCGGCATCGGCTGGGCGATCCCGGTCGACGTGATCGAGCCGATCGTGGAGCAGCTGCGCAAGGGAGGCGAGGCCAAGCACGCCTGGCTGGGCATCGTCCCCGACGACGCCAAGAAGGCCGGCGTCGCGCAGGGCGCACTCGTGGACGACTTCACCACCGGCAGTCCTTCAGAGGCTGCTGGCGTGCAGAAGGGTGACGTGGTGGTCGGCATCGACGACCGTCCGGTCGCCGAGGGCCTGGCCCTGATCACCACGGTGCTGCACTACCAGCCGGGTGACGAGGTCACCCTCAAGATCCTTCGCTCCGGTGAGAGCAAGGAGATCAAGGTCAAGCTCGGTGAGCAGGGCAACCTGATCGAAGGGCTGGGCTGATTCGGGACTGGGCGCGGGGTCCCTACTGGGCCTCGGCCCAGTGCAGGTCCCGGTCCTCGATGTTCACCGGGGCGACCGATCCGATCCAGATGACCGTGCCGCTCCAGGTCGGCCGCGGCGTGTCCGCGACGGCTCCATGACGCACGATCATCGTGGTGTGGCGTTGCTTGCTCACCAGAGCGTCGACGAGGCGAACGGCCTTGTCAAGACGCACCTTGATCATCCCTCGGACCTGGACATGGGTGCGCGATCGCGGGTTCGCCAGGAGCCGGTCCAGGGCAGCGTCGAGCCGGTTGAGGGCCATCTCAGCGCCCCACCGAGTGGACCTGGACCAGGGTGCCGTCCACTCCGACGTCGAACAGAGCCCGCACCTGCGCGCTGCCCTTGTGCCTTGCGGTGACCCGGGGCTTCTGCCAACAAGTCTTGATGAAGTTGGCCATCGCCACAGTCTCGAACGTGCCGCGCACCGAGCCGTGGCCCTTGCCGCGCATCACGTAGTGGGTTGAGCCAGCGATGTCCAGGACGCCCTGGTGGTCGATCCAGAACTGTGATCCGTGGTCCGCACGTTCGACGGTGGTGTCCGCATCGCCGACCACGACCAGGACCTTGCGCCCCTGCCACAGCGCGGGATCCTGTCGGGCAGGGTCGAGCGCCCGGGTCGCCGCCATGAAGCCGTCCCGGTCCAAGCCGGAGCGGAAGGTGCTGTGCAGGGAGAACTTCTGGCGATCGAAGCAGTTGATCAGCGAATAGATCGCGGCGTTGTCGATGTGGCCGTCCAGCTTGGGAGCAACCAGCTCGTCGCGGGTGGCGAAGTATTTTCCGTTCACTCCGCCCATCGACCTGGACAGCGTGATCCAGGAACGGACCGCAAAGCGCTCCTCGGCGATCTCAGCGGCGGCCCGATAGGCGTCGCGGGACCATTCGCGGCCCCAGTTCCTCGTTCCCGTCTCGTCCCCAACGTCGGAGAAGCCGTTGCCCCGGCACTCCACGAGGATCCCGCCCGCGTCGATGACGGCATCGCGGGTCGGTCGCCACTTCGCTGACAACGCCATGTCGAGGTGGTTCGATCCCGCGCCGTGGAAGAAAAGGACGCCCCGGGTCGAGTCACCACTGGCGAGGGTGGCCGGTTGGGTGATCACGGCGTCGTCGTTGCCGAACGGCGTACGAGTGACCATGTACGGCCGCCCGGCGGCGGTGGTCCCGGTCGCTTCGAGCAGGACTCGCCGCGTCACTCAGGCCTCCCACATGAAGACGTCTCCGGAGCGACGGTTCTTCGGGACGACGCTGCCGACCCAGATCACTGATCCCGCCCATGCCGGACGGGCGGTGGTGGACCTGTTGCCGTGCCGGACCACCCTGGCCGCCTTGTTGGTGCGTGCGTGCAGGACGTTCACCCGCGTGGTGACTGCATCGACGCGGCTGTCGATCATCCGCACGAGGGTCTTGCGCGAGCTCGAGCGCGCGTTGCGGAGCAGGGCGAGCACCTCTTCGCCAGGATGAGGCGTTCGGTGCGAAGATGACCCGAATGGGCCATGGCAATGTGGCTGAGGGGTCAGTGACCGGGTCGTACCGCGAGCAACCGTTCCGCCTTCCAGCGTGACTCGGCATGCTCCTCGGCCACCTCGGAAGCCACGGTGATCGCACCGCCGGTGCCGATCCGCCAGCCTCCCTCGTGGGACCCGGCCAGGCTTCGGATCACCACTCCCAGATCTGCACGCCCGTCGCCGGAGATCCATCCGAAGGCACCCGAGTAGGCTCCCCGTGCGGTCTGTTCGACCTCCTCGATGATCTCCATCGTGCGCAGCTTCGGCGCGCCGGTCATCGAACCGGCCGGGAAGAGCGCACGCAACGCGCCGATCGTGCTGATCTCCTCGCGGAGCTGCCCGCGCACGGTGGAGACCAGCTGGTGCACGCTCTGATAGGACTCGACGTCCATCAGCACGGGCACCTCGACCGTGCCCGGCTCGCAGACCATGGCCAGGTCGTTGCGGAGCAGGTCGACGATCATCAGGTTCTCCGCGCGGAACTTCGGGTCGCTGGAGAGGTGGCGGCGGTTCGCCTCGTCCTGCGCCGGCGTCTCACCGCGCGGCGTGGTGCCCTTGATCGGCTTGGTCTCGATCGTGCGATGCCGGTCGATGGTGGCGTAGCGCTCGGGCGATGAGCTGAGCAGCCAGTTCCCGCGGTGCTGGAGGAACCCGGCGTACGGCGCGGGGTTGATCGCCCTGAGCCGCAGATAGGCCCTCACCGGATCGAGGTCGTGCGCCAACCCCAGGCGATAGGTCAGATTCACCTCATAGGAGTTGCCCGCGTGCAGGTGCTCCTGGACCCGGGCGAACGCGGCCGCATAGTCGTCGGGGACCGCCTCGTCACCCGCGGTCGGCGGCGCAGGGCTGTCCGGGGCGCGGGTCGGTGACGGCTCGGGGTGGATGAAGGTCTCGACGTTCTGGGTGCGCATCCACACCGCTGTCGGCATCGGGTCGTCGGGGTCGAGTCGGGCCGGCAGGTCACCGCGGCTGGCATAGCCGAAGTAGCCGACCCAGTGCACCGACTCGTCGTCGCCGGCCATCTCGGCCTCGAGCACCTCGAAGATGTCGCTCCCGGCGACCTCGCTGGCGCCGTCCCGGTGTCGGGTCACCGTGCGCGAGGTGGCGTCGTGGACCAGTGACGTGTCGTTGTCATCGAGCCAGCCGAGGATCGAGCGACGCCCCGACCACGGACGGGCGCCGCCGCCGTCGAGCCAGAAGCAGCGCTCGTGCTCGGCCGCCATCTGCTCGAAGCGGGCCACCGGGTCAGTCATTGGGTCAGTCATCGGGACGCTCCAGGAAATTCTCGACCAGGCGCTGACCGTGCTGGGACAGGATCGACTCGGGGTGGAACTGGACGCCGTGCAGCGGCAGTGTCCGGTGCCGCACGCCCATCACGACTTCACCACCCGAGCCCGCGCACACCGCTGTCACCCTGAGGTCGCCGGGCACCTCGAGCGCCGCGAGCGAGTGGTACCGCACCGCCTGCAGCGGACTGGCAAGCCCCGCGAACACCGAGGACCCGTCGTGCTCGACAGTCGCGACCTCACCGTGCGCGGGTGCGATCCGGTCGACCACCCCGCCATACGCCGTGACCAGGCCCTGCATGCCCAGGCACACCCCGAGGACCGGCGTGGTGCCGGCCAGCAGGACCTCGTTGCCGACGGCGAAGTCGGCCGGGTTCGCCGGATGGCCCGGTCCCGGGGAGAGGACGATGCGCTCGAAGCCGAGGAGGTACGCCGCCTCGACCTCATCGTGCTGGACCACCACCGGCAGCTCCCCGGTCACCGCGGCCACCAGGTGCACCAGGTTCCAGACGTAGGAGTCGTGGTGATCGACCACGACGACCCTGCCCGGGGTGGGCGCCATCAGACCAGCAGGTCCCGGACGAGCCCGTGGATCAGGTCATAGCCGTTCTCGGTCAGGATCGACTCGGCGTGGAACTGGATGCCGCGGAACGTTTCGCCGGCGACCAGGTGCACGTCGCCGCTCGCCCGGTCCGTCTCGACCAGCACCCCGTCCGGCAGCACGGTGTCACTGGTGACCCGGCCGACGAAGGTGTTGTAGAACCCGACCCGTTCGGTGCGCCCGTCGATCTCGACCGGGGACTGGGTGCCCTGGAAGACGATGTCCTTGTAGGCAAGGGGGATCCCCAGCCGCTGGCACAACGTCTGGTGGCCCAGGCAGACGGCGAGGAACGGCTGGCGCGCCTCGAGCAGGCCGTCGACCGCGGCGCGGAAGGTGGCGATCTTCGGGTGGTCGCCGTCACGCGGGTCGCCGGGCCCGGGACCGACGATGACCAGGTCGTGCCCGGCCAGCGCCTCGGGCGAGTAGTCCTCGTGGCGGACCACGCTCGAGCTCATCCCGATCACCCGCAGCACGTGCTGGAGCATGTTCACGAAGTCGTCCTCACCGTCGAGGATGACTGCGCTCATTCCCTTCAGCCGCGGATCGGGCTCCGCCCCGCCCTGGTCGGTCAGCCAGAACTTGCTGAGCCGCTGGTTACGGGCGTTGAGCGCGATCAGCACGTCCTCGTCACGGGTGAGCTCGCCGATGCTGCCGGGCGGTGCTGCAGCCGGCGGGACCAGACCGAAGGCGGACAGGATGCCGCCGGCCTTCGCGTGGGTCTCGCGGACCTCGGTGGCCGGGTCGGAGTCGCGGACCAGGGTCGCCCCGGCCACGACCTTGAGGTCTCCGGCGACGCTGACGTCGGCGCTGCGGATGACGATCGGGCTGTCCAGGGTGGGCTGGCCGTCGCCGTCGCGACCGAAGAGGGCGAGCGCGGCGCCGTAGTAGCCGCGCCCCTCGGGCTCGTACTCCGCGATCAGCCGGCAGGCGTTCTCGACCGGCGAGCCGGTCAGGGTGGCGGCATACATCGTGTCCCGGAGGACCTCCCGGACGTCGCGGTTGGTGCGCCCGGCGAGGAGATATTCGGTGTGCACCAGATGGGTCATCGGCTTGAGGAACGGCCCCAGCACCTGGCCACCCTCGGTGCAGATGTCGCACATCATCTTCAGCTCTTCGTCGACAACCATGAAGAGCTCATAGATCTCCTTCTCGTCCTTGAGGAAGTCGAGGAGCTGGGCCTTGGTCTGCTCCGGCGCTTGGGCCACCTTGGGCAGGTGATAGGTGCCGGAGATCGGGTTCATCCGGACGTCGCCGCCGGCCACCGACACGTGCCGCTCGGGGCTCGCCCCGACCAGGTAGCGCTCGCCGGTCCAGAACGCGTAGGTCCAGTAGGCACCTCGTTCGCGCTCGAGCAGGCGGCCCAGCACGGTGAGCACCTCGTCGGCGCCCCAGCTGGCCAGGGTGGCGCGATAGTTGCGACCGACCACGATGTTGGCGCCCTCGCCGTTGCCGATCTCCTCGGCGATCACCTTCTCGACGACCTTGACGTAGTCGTCGTCGCTGACCTCGAAGCCACCACGGTCGGTGAACTCGATCGGTACGTCGGGGAGCGCGGCGACCAGGTCCGCGACCGGGACGTGGTGCTCGACGTCGATGTCCACCACGACCAACGGCGTACCGTCGTCGATCGCGTCGAAGCCGCGTTCGGCGACCTGCCGGAACGGCACCGCGACCAAGCGGTCGAACTGTCGCCCCTCGAGGGGTACGCCGTCCTCCAGCGGGATGTCGAGCAGGTGCGCGACCTCGCTACGACGGCCGCCGATCAGCGAAACCGTCGGGGAGTCCTTCTGCCGGACGACCGCCCAGGCCTCAAGGCTCCGCAACTCCTCGAGGAGGGCCCGGACCGGGCTGGCGGAGGCAGGGGCGTTCGTCATGGCGGCAGCCTATCCGCGCCGTGCCCCCGCCGACCCGGCAGTTGTTGACGCTGAGATGTCGCCGACCCGGCACTTGTTGACACAAAACACGCCGAGCCGGCAGTTGTTCACGAACATATGGTCGTCAACAAGTGCCGGCTCGGCGTGTCAGGAGTCAACAACTGCCGACTCGAGGTTGATCAGAGTGCGCGGAGGATGTCCTCCACGCGGTCCTTGGCGTCACCGAAGAGCATCGCCGAGTTCTCCCGGAAGAACAGCGGGTTCTGCACACCGGCATAACCCGAGGCCATCGAACGCTTGAAGACGATCACGTTCTTGGCCTCCCAGACGGTGAGCACCGGCATGCCGGCGATCGGGCTGGTCGGGTCCTCCGAGGCGGCCGGGTTCACGGTGTCGTTGGCGCCGATCACCAGGACCACGTCGGTGCCGGTGAAGTCGTCATTGATCTCGTCCATCTCGAGGACGACGTCGTAGGGAACCTTCGCCTCGGCCAGCAACACGTTCATGTGACCCGGCAGGCGACCGGCGACGGGGTGGATGCCGAAGCGGACGTCGACGCCCTTGTCGCGCAACTTGCTGGTCAACTGGGCCACGCCGTACTGCGCCTGGGCCACCGCCATGCCGTAACCCGGGGTGATGATGACCGACTTGGCGTCGCCGAGCATCTCGGCAACGGCCTCCGCGTTGGTCTCGCGGTGCTCGCCGTAGTCCTTGTCCGCCGACGGGCCGGCCTCGATGCCGAAGCCACCGGCGATGACGGAGATGAACGAACGGTTCATCGCCTTGCACATCACGTAGGACAGGAAGGCACCCGAGGAGCCGACGAGTGCACCGGTGATGATCAGCAGCGGGTTGTTGAGCAGGAAGCCCGATGCCGCAGCGGCCCATCCGGAGTAGGAGTTGAGCATCGACACCACGACCGGCATGTCGCCGCCGCCGATCGAGGCGACCAGGTGCCAACCCAGCGCGAGCGCGAGGATCGTGACCACGATCAGCAGCCACAGCTGCGGGTCGATGACGAACCAGACGGTCAGCGCCACGAAGAGCACGAGCGCCCCGAGGTTGATGAAGTTCTTGCCCGGAAGCACCAGGGGCGCGGACTTCATCTTCGCCGACAGCTTCAGGTAGGCCACGACGGAACCGGTCAGGGTGACGCCACCGACGAAGACGCCGATGAAGACCTCAGCCGAGTGGATGCCGAGCATGTCCTGGAACTCGAGCAGCTGAACGGCTTCGCTGTCGGGACCTTCGTGCTCGGCGTGCAGGTAGGCGTTCCAGCCGACCAGCACGGCGGCGGCACCCACGAAGGAGTGCAGCAGCGCGATCAGCTCGGGCATGCCGGTCATCTCGACGACCTTGGCCCGCTGGAGGCCGATCGCGGCGCCGACGATGATCGCGACGATCATCAGACCGATGCCGAGGCCCGAGGGCTCGCGGTCGAAGGCCAGCGCGATCGTCGCGACCAGCGCGACCACCATGCCGGCGATGCCGAAGGAGTTGCCCAGTCCGGCGGACTCATGCTTGGAGAGGCCGGCCAGGGCGAGGATGAACAGGAGGCCTGCTACGAGGTAGGCCGCAAAGGATGCAGATTCGATATCCATGGGTCAGCTCGTTTCAGGATCGGGTGAACATGGCGAGCATGCGGCGAGTCACCGCGAAGCCACCAAAGATGTTGATGGAAGCCAGCAGGATCGCCGCGGCCGCGAGGATGGTGATCAGGGTTCCGTCGTGGCCGATCTGCAGCAGTGCGCCGACCACGATGATTCCGGAGATCGCGTTGGTCACCGACATCAACGGGGTGTGCAGCGCGTGGTGCACACCGGTGATCACGTAGTAGCCGATGATGATCGACAGCGCGAAGATCACCAGCTGGCCCTGGAGCACGGCCGGCGAGGCCGCGACCAGCAGGACGAGCAGCAGGCCCGCACCCAGCACGGCGCCGAGCTTGGCCGTCGGGGTGAGCGGCTTGCGCTCCTCCTTGACGACCTCCTCCTTGGCCTCCACGGGCGCGGCAGCCGGAGCGGCCGAGACCTGGACGGGCGGCGGCGGCCAGGTCGACTCACCGTCGCGCACGACGGTGATCGAGCGCTGTACGACGTCGTCGAAGTCGAGGACGAGCATGCCGTCCTTCTCCGGCGTCATCAGCTTGAGCAGGTTGACCAGGTTCGTGCCGTAGAGCTGCGAGGCCTGGGCAGGCAGGCGACCGGCGAGGTCGGTGTAGCCGATGATCGTGACGCCGTTGGCGGTCTCGACGACCTGGCCGGCGACCGATCCCTCGACGTTGCCGCCGGAGCCGGCAGCCATGTCCACGATGACGCTTCCGGCCTTCATCGAGGCAACCATCTCCGCGGTGAGCAGAGTCGGCGCGGGACGGCCCGGGATCAGCGCGGTGGTGATCACGATGTCGATGTCCGGCACGGTCTGCGCATAGAGCGCGGCCGCGCGAGTGTTGTAGTCGTCCGACATCTCCTTGGCATAGCCGGTGGCGGAGACCTCGACGTCGGCCGACTCGACCGAGAGGTAGGACCCACCCAGCGACGCGACCTGGTCGGCAACCTCGGGACGCGGGTCGGTGGCCTTGACCACGGCACCCATCGAACCGGCAGCACCGATCGCGGCAAGACCCGCGACACCGGCACCTGCGACCAGGACCTGGGCCGGCGGCACCTTGCCCGCCGCGGTGACCTGGCCGGTGAAGAACCGACCGAAGACGTGCGCTGCCTCGACCACGGCGCGGTAGCCCGCGATGTTGGCCATCGAGGAGAGCACGTCGAGGGACTGGGCTCGCGAGATTCGCGGCACGGCATCCATCGACAGGGCCGTGATCGGGCGCGAGGTCAGGTCCGCAACGACCGACTCGTCCAGGCGCGCGTTCAGGATGCCGATCAGCGTCGCGTTCTGGCGCAGCTGGTCGAGTTGCTGCGCGGCAGGCTGGTTGACGCCGAGGACGATGTCCGCGTCGAACGGATCGCCGATCGATGCTCCGGCCTCGACATAGGCTTCGTCGGCGAAACTCGACGCGTCACCCGCGCCGGTCTCGACGACCACCTCATAGCCGAGCTTGAGCAGTTGGACTACGGTGGCCGGGGTCGCAGCGACTCGGGTTTCCCCGGTCTGTGCCTCCCGCAGGACGCCGATGATCATGTGATCACTCCGATTCAGTGCTGGTATCGGGTGCAATCTAGGCGCCACCTGCCCACTATCCGGGCATTCGTCCCATCATCCGGATGGTGAGCCGTGCCTCATGTCCAACCCTCAGGCCTGCTCGACCGTGCTCATGTCCAACTCACGGACCGCCGTGATCAGCTGGTCCAGGGCGTCGGCGGGCAGCGCGCCGGCCTGGTTGAAGACCAGCTTCCCGCCCTTGAACGCCATCAACGTGGGGATCGAGGAGACCTTTGCGGCGGCGGCGAGCTGCTGCTCCTCCTCGGTGTTGATCGAGCCGAAGACGATGTCGTCGTTCGCCTCGGCTGCGGCCTCATAGATCGGTGCGAACTGGCGACACGGACCACACCACGAGGCCCAGAAGTCGACGAGCACGATGTCGTTCTCGGAGATCGTGGACTCGAAGTTCGCGGCACCCAGGTCGATGGAAGACATGCATCGAGCCTACGTCGCGACCGGTCGGGGACCGACTCAGAGCGCGATCCGGAGCCTTTGGGCCCAGGCTCGCGCCTCATCGGCCAGCGTCGAGTGCTCGGCGACACGACCGTCCCGTCACCGGGGTCGCGCATCGGGTTGGCGACCTCGCAGATCACCCACCCGCGCTCGCGCTCCACGTCGACGGTGTGCCAGTTCGCGGGGAAGGCGACCATCTCGTTGCCCGGGAACGACGTCATCGTCCGTTGTGCCCACTCGCGAATCGCCTCGCGGCCCTCGAAGCGGCCACGGCCGCCATTGTGCCCGAGGGCCCGGCGCGGCATGGTGGGCGATGTTCACGACCCCCAAGCAACGGAGGAATCGATGACCGAGCACACCGTCGGCTACCTGATCGGCAGCCTCTCCAAGGACTCCATCAACCGTCGCCTCGCAACCGCGCTGATCGGTCTGGCACCGGACAACCTCATCTTCACCGAGATCGAGACCGCTGATTTGCCGCTCTACAACCGTGACCTGGACGCGGACTATCCCGCGCCCGCCCAGCGGCTCAAGGAGCACCTCGACTCGGTCGACGCCTTCCTGTTCGTCACGCCGGAGTTCAACCGGGCGATTCCCGGCACGCTGAAGAACGCCATCGACTGGGGCAGCAGGCCCTGGGGCTCGAACTCTTTCTCCCGCAAGCCGTCCGCGGTGATCGGTGCCTCGCCGGGCAAGATCGGCACCGCCGTCGCCCAGCAGAACCTG
>DATCYH010000208.1:0-3213 GCA_036570405.1 Nocardioides sp. | reverse complement strand
CAACGAAGGAGAGCGAGTCGGCGCCCAGGTCGGCGAAGCTCTGGTCGACCCTCACGTCGTCGCGATCCAGTACCCGGGCATAGAGCTGGCGCAGGTCCTCGGCGTCCATCGGTCCGACAGGCGCGGAGTCCGGCCGCTCCTCGGCGAGGTCGGCCAGGCGGCGATAGTCGGTCTTGCCGTTGGGCGTCAGCGGCAGCTCGCGCAGGCGGTGGGTGCGGACCACCCAGGTGGGTACGCCGCACAGCGCTGCGACCAGGTCGCGCGCGGTCGTCACGTCCCGGCGGCGGGTGACGAAGACGTCGATGCTGCCCTCGACCCCTAGGCACCGCCCGCTCACGCCGTTGGTGGCCAGGTGGGCCTCGACCTCGTCGAGGTTGACCCGCAGACCGAACACCTTGGTGAACCGGCTGCGGCGCCCGACCACCTCGAAGAGGCCGTCCGGCAGCGCGCGGGCCAGGTCGCCGGTGCGCAGCCGGGGCGGCATCGCCGCCAGGGCCAGGTCGCGAGGGTGCTCGGCATAGCCCATCATCACGTTGGGGCCCTCGTAGACCAGCTCCCCCACGCCTTCGGGGAGTCCGTCGGTCATCTCGAGGTGGAACTCCCCACCCGGCACCGCGCGACCGATCGCGTGCGGCCACTGCTCGGCCAGCTCGGGCGGCAGGTAGGCCATCCGAGCGGTGGCCTCGGTCTGGCCGTACATCACAAAGAAGTCCCAGCCGTTCCGGCGGCCGAACCGGTGCAGCGCCCGCACCCGCTCGGGCGCGAGTCGGCCACCGGCCTGGGTGACGTAGCGCAGCGTCGGCAGGGACCGGTCGGCAAAGCCGGTGCGCTCGAGCAGGTCGAAGGTGTGCGGCACCCCGGCCAGCCCGGTCACGCCGGCCACCTCGACCAGCGACCAGAACTCGTCATCGACGACGGAGGCCTCGGTGAGTGCGATCCTGGCGCCGACGAGCAGGTGGCTGTTCAGGATGGAGAGGCCATAGCAGTAGTGCAGGGGAAGGCTGGTGATCCCGCAGTCATCCGCGGTGAGGGCCAGGTAGGAGGCGATGCTGGTGGCGTTGCTGGCCAGGTTGTCGTGTGAGAGCCGGACCAGCTTGGGCGAGCCGGTCGATCCCGAGGTGGACAGCAGCACGGCCAGGTCGGGGTGCATCGGGTGCCGGCCCTCGTCACGGCGTACGTCGTCGACGATGTCCTCGGCGCTTGCCCGGATCACGAGGTCCGGGTCGTGCGTGGAGATGACGCCGGCCAGGTTCTCCTCGGCCGAGCCCGGGACCAGGACCACCGGACAGCCGGCTTCGAGGGCAGCCAGATAGGTGACCACGAAGTCGACGGTGCTGGCGCCGGTGAGCACGATCAGCCGGCGGCTCTCCTGCCAGGGGGCGGCCCGCTCGGCCACCCGCTCGGCCAGCTCGACATAGGTGAGCGACGACTCGCCGCTGACCAGGGCCGGCCGGTCGCCGAACCGGGCCAGGTCGCCGAAGGGGCGTCCGGTGAGCTCGGCCGGGGTCCAGGTGACGGTCATGTCGTCCGCCCGAAGGCCGTGGCGCTGCCCGTCACCGAGATCCGCACCTGCTCGCCGGGGCTCGGCACCCGGTCGCCGCGCACCCGGCACAGCACGTCGCCGTGGCCCTCGACGTGGAGGTGGACACAGGCGTCGTGGCCATAGAAGTCGAAGCGGTCGACGGTTGCCTCCACCCGGCCCGCGGGGTCGATCAGCACCTGCTCGGGCCGGACGAAGATGTCGATCTCGCCCGTGGTGCCACTGGCCAGATCGATGCTGCCAGTGCGCTTGGTGCTGTCGGCGCTGCCGGTGCTGTTGGTGCCCGCGCGGCTCGTGGAGCCACCGGGGCATCCGGCGATCGGGAAGCTGCCGATCACCGACTCCGCGACGCCGCCGGCGACGCGCGCGCTGAGCACGGTTCCGCTGCCGACGAACGAGGCCACGAACGGCGTCGCTGGTTGGGCATAGACCTGGAGCGGCGCGCCGACCTGGACCACCTTGCCCTGCGACATCACGCCGACGACATCGGCCAGGGAGAGTGCTTCGTTCTGGTCGTGGGTGACCAGGAGTGCTGCCGCTCCGGTGGCCCGGACCGCGTCGACCACGGCCCGGCCGGTGGTCTCGCGCAGCGAGGCGTCGAGGGAGGAGAACGGCTCATCGAGCAGCAGCAGGGTGGGCTTGCGGGCCAGGGCCCTGGCCACGGCGACGCGTTGCTGCTGACCTCCGGAGAGCTCGTGCGGGGCCCGTCCGGCGAGCGAAGGATCGAGGCCGAGCAGGTCGAGCAGGCCGCCGATGTCGGCCTCGCGTCGCTCGCTGCGGGTCAGTCCGAAGGTGATGTTGGCAGCCACGTCGAGGTGCGGGAACAGTGCGCCCTCCTGGGGCACGTAGCCGATGTTGCGCTCACGGGTCGGGACCCGGGAGCGGCCGTCGACGAGTACCGGGCGCGAGCCCAGCTCGACGGATCCGGCATCGGCGGCCATGAAGCCGGCGATGATCCGGAGCAGCGTCGTCTTGCCACAACCCGACGGGCCCAGCACGGCCATCACCTGGCCGTCCTCGACGCGCAGGTCGACCCCGGCCAGGGCCCGGACCGGGCCGAACGTGCGCACCAACCCGCGGGCGTCCAGGACAGTCATGGCTTCTCCTTGGCGAGGGGTCGCGCTGCCCTCGAGGTGCGGCTGAGCAGGAAGACGGCCGGCATCGAGATCACGATCATCACCAGTGCGTAGGGAGCAGCCGCGCCGTACGACAGGCTCGAGGACTGCGACCAGAACTCGGTGGCCAGGGTCTGGGTCTCCAGCGGCGCCAACAGCAAGGTGGCGGTCAGCTCGGTGCAGATCGCGATGAAGACCAGCGCCGCACCGGCGCCGATTCCGGGCAGCACGATCGGCACGGTGACCCGCCAGGTGGTGGCCAGCCCGCTGAGACCCAGGCTCTTGGCCACGTTCTCCAGCACCGGCGGCGCCTGCTCGAGCGACGCCCGGACGCTGACCACGGCACGGGAGAGGAACAGGATCAGGTAGGCCGCCATCAGCACGACCGCGCTCTGGTAGAGACCCACGGCGTAGTTGATGGTGACGGTGATCAGGGCCAGCGCGACGACGATGCCGGGCAGGGCGTTGGCGGTGTAGGTGCTCCGCTCGACCAGCGTGCTGGTCACCGATGCGTGCCGCACCACCAGCAGGCCCACGGGGAGCGCGAGCACGACCGAG
>DATCYH010000207.1:0-3550 GCA_036570405.1 Nocardioides sp. | reverse complement strand
CCAGCCCGGAGTCGACGTTGGGGGCCGGCCAGAACACGTTGCGCCCGATCGCGCCGGCACGGCGTACGTCGGCGAACCAGGCGGCCTTGACCGAGGGCACCCCATAGACCTACGAGCCGGGCGGGGCTGCGAGTCGGTCGGCGACCTCGGACTGCACCATCACCAGTCCGCGCTCGAGCGTCGGCAGCAGGGTCATCATGTGCAGCAGCACCGGCACGGACACGTTGTAGGGCAGGTTGGCCACCAGCGCGGTGGGCTGCGGGTCCGGCAGCGCGTCGATCCGCAGCGCGTCGGCGTGTACGACGTGGAACGAGGCCGCCTGTTGCGGCGCGTACTGCTGGATCGTCGTCGGCAACGCGGCCGCGAGCTTGTCGTCGATCTCCACCGCCACGACCTGGCTCGCCGTCTCGAGCAAGGCCAGGGTCAGTGAGCCGAGGCCGGGACCGATCTCGAGCACGATGTCGTCGGGGCCGATGCCGGACTCGCGGACGATGCGCCGGCAGGTGTTGGCGTCGATGACGAAATTCTGGCCCTTCTGCTTGGTGGGCCTGATGTCGAGCTCGGCTGCCAGCGAACGCACTTCCGCCGGGCCGAGGAGTCTCGGCCCGGCGGAAGAGTTGGCGTCAGGCATGCCCGAAGCCTAGTGCCTGGGCGATGGTCCGCAGACCACCACGGGTGTCACTGGGGCAGGCCGAGCTTCTGCGAGCAGGCGGGCCAGGCGCCGTAGCCGCCGTTGGCGTCACGGAGCTTGGTGGCCACGCGGATCTGCTCCTCGCGGCTGTTCTCGTGCGGGAGGCCGGAGCCGCCGTACGCCTGCCAGGTCTGGGCGTTGAACTGGAGTCCACCGTAGTAGCCGTTGCCGGTGTTGATCGACCAGTTGCCGCCGGACTCGCACTGGGCGAGCCTGTCCCAGACGGTGCTGCCGGTGGAGAAGTCGGGCGCAACCGGCTTGGGTGCGGCCTTCTCCTTGGTGCCGACCAGGATGACCTCGCTGACCGGCTTCTTGACGACCTCGGAGCGAACGACGGTGGTCTTGTAGACCTTGCCGTTGCGGTACTCGTACTTGTAGGTCACGTCGCGGATGCCGTCGACACCAGGCTTCTCGACCTTGGTCTGGCCCTCGTAGAGCGAGCTGTCGTTCTTCTTGACGGTGCCGTGGGCGATGGCCTCGCTCGAGTCGCGCTTGTTCTTGAACTTGACCTTGGTGACCTTGATCTTCGTCCCGTCCCGGACCTCGCTGGAGCGGCTCGGGGAGACCAGGTCGTTGCTGTCGACGAAGAGCTCGAGGCGCTCGAGGATCTCGGCGACGGTCGTGCCGGGGACGGCCTTGCGGATGGCCTTCTGGCCGGCGACCTTGACGATCACGCTCTTGGGCGTGGTGATCTCGAGGTCGAGTCCGCCGCGGTCGATCTCGGCGCCGCGGCTGGCGGAGAGGTCCGCACCGCGATAGCCCAGGCCGAGGTCGGCGAGGGCCTGCTCGACGGTGTCAGCAGTGACCCAGTAGGTCCGTGCCTTGCCATCGACGTTGAGGGTCAGCTGGCGGCCGAACTTGACCGAGATCCGGGTCCCGTCGTCCACCTTCTCGTCCAGACCGGGCGCGACGACGTCGTGCTCACCGATCTTGATGTTCTCCTCGGTCAGGACCTCGCCCACCGTGTCCCCGGAGGACTTGATGGTCTTGGCCTCGCCGTCGAGCGAGAGGGTGACTTCCTTGCCGAGCTGGGCATAGCCATAGGTGGTTCCGACCAGGGCGAGGGCGACGGCAGCGACGAGGGCCACGAGCAGGCCCTTGCTCTTGCCGAGGAGTGCGATTCGGTTGCGCACAATTCTCCAGACTTCGAACGTCCCGGTTCTCGGACGACCTGCGCAACCGCATGCCCCACCACCGCTTCGTGGGCGGCGCTCAAGCATCGGGGAAGATGTGCGGCCACCGTCGTACGGCGGCCAGTGCGCGGGTCGCGATCAGTTCCGATCCCGGCCAACAGTGATCGACCATAAGCGCCGCATTTGGCCCCGGCCAAGTCCCCGATGACCGTTTCGGGACAATTGTGACGGGTCTCTCCCGCTGTCCCGGTGGGGCGAGAGAGGCTTTCGGGACCCCGTTGTCGCAGGTCAGGTGGGGCGTCGAGGCCGATTTCGATCGAAAGTACGACTACCCGATGATCCGGTTGAAATTGTTGTCAATCCGTCTCACCACTGGCCGTAGACAGCAGTGGTGTTGGCGTCGATGGCACCACACAGCTCGCCGAGGTCGGTGTCGCGCACCTGCGCCATCGTGCGCACGGTGTGCGGGACCAGGTAGGAGGCGTTGGGCCGCCCGCGCCACGGCGTGGGGGTCAGGAACGGGGCGTCGGTCTCGACCAGGATCCGGTCGGCCGGGGTGAGGGCCAGGGCCTCGCGCAGCGGATCCGCGTTCTTGAACGTGACCGTTCCCGCGAACGAGAGGTGCGCACCGCGGTCCAGGCACTGGCGGGCGAAGGCTGCGTCACCGGAGAAGCAGTGCATCACCCAACACTCCGGGGCTCCCTCCTCGTCGAGGATGCGGAGCACGTCATCGTGGGCGTCGCGATCGTGGATCATCAGCGTCTTGTCGAGGCGCTTGGCGAGGTCGATGTGGCGCCGGAACGAGTCGTGCTGCGCGGCGATCCCGTCCGCCCCGGTGCGGAAGTAGTCCAGCCCGGTCTCGCCGATCGCGCGCACCCGCTCGTGGCCGGCCAGCTCCTCGATCTCGGCCATCGCGGCATCAAGGGTGCCGGCCGCCGCCAACCGTGGCGCCTCGTTGGGGTGCAGGGCGATCGCCGCAAGCAGTACGCCGTACTCCTGCGCAGCCTGGACTGCCCACCGAGCACCGGGGAGTTCGCAGCCGACCTGGACGATGCGGGTGACGTTGACCTCGGCCGCGGCGCGGATCGCGTCACTGGTGGAGAACGCGCCGTCCCCGTCGCCGATGTCGAGGTGGCAGTGGTTGTCGGCCACCGGATGCGGCAGCGGCTCGGGCGCCGGCGGGCGGGTTGTGTCGCGGCGACTGCCGCTCTTCTCCTCGGTCGCGGCGCGCTGGCGGATCGGCTGCTCGGTCACCGGGCCAGCCTACGGATGCGCAGGGTGAGCACCAGCAGGGCCAACGAGACGACCTGCAGGGTGGCGACGATGCCGATCAGCAGCGGCAGGTGGGCCGCATACAGGCCGCCGGCGAGCACGCCACCCGCCAGCGCGGCGACGCCCTGGAAGCTGGCGAAGACGCCGTAGGCCGTGCCCAGGGATCGCGCCGGGACCAGGTCGGCCACCAGCGCCTTGACCGTGGAGTCCTGGATGCCGGTGGCCAGGCCCCAGATCGCGACACCGAGCAGGACCAGCCACAGCGATCCACCGAAGGCCAGCACGGGGACGAACACGATCAGCACCGGTAGGACGTAGAGGACCTTGGCGTGCCACGCGTCGTAGGCGACGCCGGTGACCAGCGCGGCCACGGCCTCGATCGCCATCGCCATCGCGTAGACGACCGGCACCCAGGCCAGCGTGACGAGGTCGCCCTCGACCAGGTGGAAGGAGA
>DATCYH010000206.1:0-1756 GCA_036570405.1 Nocardioides sp. | reverse complement strand
AAGCCCGAGCCCGCGGACTGCTCCCACCTGGCCGCCGAGGGCGAGCGGGATAGCGCGCGAGGGAGTTGAGCTGCGCTCGACCCCTTCGCGCGCAGGGTCACGAACCGCGTTGAGGCCCGTAGATCCAATGGTCTTGAGGTTCCGGCCTGTGGATGACTGCATCGAGGTGCGCGCAGCTATACGTTGCTCAGCACCTGAGTTAGCACTCTTGGCGGCCGCGGCCGCGGCGTCGGGAACAGGAGTCGGCCATATGCCGTTCGCGTCCCGCGGGTGCACGCGTTCGGTCATGCTCGTTCGAGTTGCTTGTTGAGTTTGTCTCCTTCGATGTCGAGGTCGGGGAGGATGCGGTCGAGCCAGCGGGGGAGCCACCAGGCCTTGTCGCCGAAGATGGCCATGATGGCGGGGACGAGCGTCATGCGGACGAGGAAGGCGTCGACGAGGATGCCGAAGGCCAGGGCGAACCCGACCTGGGCGATCATGGGCTCGGGGTTGTAGATGAACCCGGCGAAGACGCTGGTCATGATGATCGCGGCGGCCACGACGACGCGACTCGCGACGGCGAACCCGCGGGTGACGGACTCCGTGCCCTTGGCGCCGTGGACGTGGGCTTCCTTCATCGAGGAGACGAGGAACACCTCGTAGTCCATGGCGAGGCCGTACAGGACGCCGGTGATGATGATGGGGAGCAGGCTGAGCACGGGGGCGGTGGCGTCCATCCCGAAGATCGGCTGCAGCCAGCCCCATTGGAACACGGCGGTGGTCGCTCCGAAGGTCGCGGCAACGGACAGGAGGAACCCGACGGTGGCTTTGATGGGGACGATGATGGAGCGGAACACGAGCAGCAGCACGATCAGCGACAGGCCGACCACGACGGCGATGTAGAGCGGAAGCACGTCAGCCAGACGATCGGAGACGTCGATCGCGAGGGCCGCGAATCCCGTGACGCCGACGTCGACTCCGTAGTCGTCGGTGAAGGTCGGTGTCATGTCACGGATCGCGGTGACGAGGTCGGCGGTCTCTTGGGAGGTGGGACCGGTCTCGGGTACGACGGAGAACACCGCGGTGGTGCCGTCCTCGTCGAGGCCGCCCAGGGAGACCGCTTCGACGCCGTGAATGCCGGAGAGGTCGCCGTAGATGCCGGCGAGGTCCGTAGCGGGGATGGTCTCGTTGTCGGGCGAGGTGGCGACGACGACGAGGGGCCCGTTGTAGCCCTCGCCGAACGCGTTCCCCACCACCTCGAAACTCAGCCGCTGCGCGGTGTGGGGGTGGTAGCTCGCGCCCGAGGGGAGGCCGAGGTCCATGTCGAGCACGGGGGCGGCGATGACACCGGCGATCGCGAGAGCGCCGACGGCGGCGACGTAGCGGTTCTTCACGACCAGACGCGACCACGTGTTCGCGACGCGGTGCGAGGAGCCGTTGTCGTGGGAGGTGCCGGCGTTCAGCCGTGCCTTCGCCGAGCAGATCCGTTCGCCGACGAACCCGAGCAGCGCCGGCAGCAGGGTGAGTGCGGACAGGACGGCGATGACGACGGTGGCTGCGGCGGTGATGGCCATCGTCGTGAGGAGCTGGATCTGCACGACCGTGAGGGCGAGCAGAGCGATGACGACAGTGGTTCCGGCGAAGAACACGGCGCTGCCGGCGGTGCCGATCGCGCGGGCGGTCGCCTCTGGCGCGCTGAGGCGCTGATCGAGGATGAACCGCCGCTGCCGATTCACGATGAACAGGGCGTAGTCGATCCCGACCGCGAGCCCGAGCA
>DATCYH010000205.1:0-3480 GCA_036570405.1 Nocardioides sp. | reverse complement strand
CCTCGTCGCGCTGGTAGTGGTGTCCGAGGATGAAGAGCCGGTCGCCGAGGGTGGCCTTGGCGGCGGCGATGCGTCGCTCGAGGTCTTCGGGGTCGGCGTTGGCGTAGCGCTCGTCGAGCGGTTGCTGGAGCCTCAACATTTGGGGGTGCCCTCCACTTGGAGGTTCCGGTTGTGGACGGCGGGGACAGCCCGGTCGCCTCTCCCGCGGGGATGTCGTCCCCGGAACTTTGATATGACGCCGGATACCGGGCCGACGTTGACCGCAGCGTAGCCGCTCCCGGGTTCGAGGACCGCGACGGGCTACCTTGCGATGGTGGCTGGCTGGTGGCGGCGGCATGGACCCGTCCTCGGGGCCTATGCCGTCCTGACGGCTGTGGTGCTCTGGCCGGCAGTCGCTCACTTTCGGACCCGACCCATGATCGGCGGCGGCGACAGCTCGATCTTCTACTGGGCATGGTGGTGGGTGCCGCGGGCCGTCGAGCGGGGGGTGAACCCGCTCGTGACCAACGACATCATGTATCCGGTCGGCGTTGACCTATCGGCGACCGTCACTGCGCCAGCGGTGAGTCTCTTGAGCTGGCCGGTCCGGGCCATGTTCGGTCCGGAGGCTCAGGTCAACGCCGTGCAGCTCTCGGCGGTGTTCCTGGCTGCGGTGTCGGCCTACTTCTTGCTCCAGCGACTTTGGGACGACCGGGCCGTGGCCATGATCGTCGGTGCCGCCTTCGCTTTCACCCCGTATCGCTTCGTTCACCTGGGTGAGCACCTGAACCTCGTGCACACGGCCGTAGTGCCCTTGAGTGTCACCGCCTTGCTGCGGCTGGTTGAACGCCCTAGCTGGGCTCGCGCCGGCGCGCTAGGTGGGGCGATCGGCGGAGCGTTCCTGATCGAACCGCAGCTGGCAGTGATCAGCGCGGTCGGTGTCGGCGTTCTGGCCCTTGCGCAGCCACCGGGGAGTCGCCCTCCCGGCCCCAAGCTCGTCGCCGTCTTGGGCACCGCGCTCCTGGTCTCGCTTCCGGTGCTCGTTCCCTTGGCTCTCGCGGTGCTCGGCGGCGAGTCGAGCGATCCCGCCGGCGCGAGCGACATCGTTCACTTCTCGTCATCCATCTTCTCGTGGCTGATCCCACCGGCGTCGCACCCGGTGTTCGGTGAGCTGGCTGATGTCGACCTTCTGAGCAGCTACCCCGAGGGCCTCGCGTACCCGGGGCTCGTGCTCATCGGGCTCGCCCTTGCCGGCGGCCGGCTCATGAGCAGCTCTGACAGACGCGGCTGGATCGCGCTCGCAGCCGTAGGTGTCGTCCTGTCGTTCGGACCGTACCTGCTCATCGGGACGAAATACATCGAGCTGCCCCTGCCATACATGTTGGTGCGCGAACTGCCGTTCATGGACACGATGCGGGTTCCGGGCCGGTTCGCGCTGCTCGGCGTCCTCGCGATCTGCGTACTCGCCGCAGGCTCCCTCGCGAGCCTCACCCAGCGGCATCCGAAGGGGCGGGAGCTCATCCTCCTGGTGTGCGCTTCGATCCTCGCGATCGAGCTCTGGCCCGGAGGCCTTCCGGGGAGGCCAGGTGGAGCGCCTGAGCCGTACAGCGCGATCGCCGAGCACGCTGGAGCGGGCGCTGTTCTTGAGATCCCGCTGCAGTGGTCCACGGGTGCCGAGGTGATCGGAATGGAGTCGGGAGATCGCAACGCGGCGATCTTCATGGCCTGGGCGACTGTCCATGGGAAGCCATACGTCGGCGGATCGGTTTCTCGCTACCCCGATGCACGGATCGAACAGCTCTACGCGATCGACGTGTTTCGTCAGGTGCTGGCGATGCAGGACGTGGAGCCCTTCGAGGACCGACCCACCTTCGACGAGCAAGATCTCGCCGACCTGGGGATCGGCTACGTGGTGTACCACCGGGATGCGCCGGAGCCGGCGGTGCTCGACCACATGAGATCGCTCGACATGCCGGTCCTGGCGGACGACGGGACGATCATCGTGTGGGAGGTGCCTGAAGACTGAGCTGCGCTCCGTATCCTCCGAGACATGGTGCAGCGGCCCCCGGCGGGGACCATCCCTGATCATCCCGGGTCCTACCAGTTCAAGGACCGGGACGGCCGCGTCATCTACGTGGGCAAGGCGAGCTCGCTGCGCCAGCGGCTCTCGAACTACTTCGTGAAGGCGTCGTCGCTGCCGCCCCGCACCGCGCAGATGGTGGCGGCGGCAGAGACAGTCGAGTGGATCCAGGTCCGCAACGACGTCGAAGCGCTCATGCTCGAGAACACGCTGATCAAGCAGCACCAGCCGCGCTTCAACGTCCGCCTCCGCGACGACAAGAGCTACCCGTTCCTCGCGGTCACGATGGACGACGAGTGGCCCCGCCCGATGGTGATGCGGGGCCGGAAGCGCAAGGGCGTTCGCTACTTCGGGCCCTACGGCCACGCCTACGCCATCCGCGAGACCCTCGACCTGCTCCTGCGCACCTTCCCCCTGCGCACCTGCTCCGACAGCAAGTTCCGCACCCACGAGCGCCTCGGTCGGCCCTGCCTGCTGTTCCACATCGAGAAGTGCTCGGGGCCGTGCGTCGGTGCGGTGTCGAAGGAGGACTACGACGCCCACGTGCAAGCCCTGCTCGACTTCCTCGACGGCGACACCGAAGCCGTCGTCAAGGAGCTCGAGGTGCGCATGAAGGAGGCGGCCTCCGAGCTCGAGTTCGAGCAGGCCGCCCGACTGCGCGACCGGCTGAGCAGCGTCCAGAAGGCCATAGCGAAGCAGCAGATGGTGGCCGAGCGCTCCGAGGACTTCGACATCCTCGGCATCGCCGACGACGAGCTCGAGGCCGCGGTCCAGCTCTTCTTCGTGCGCAAGGGCCGCGTGGTGGGCCGCAAGGGCTTCATCATCGACAAGGTGGAGGACCTCACCGCTGGCGAGCTGGTCGGCGTGGTGCTGGAGCGGCTCTACGACGACCCGCCCCTCGGGATCCCCAAGACCGTCTACGTGCCCACGGAGGCGGATGAGACCGAGCTCTACGAGGAGTGGCTCGGCTCGCTGAGGGGCACGAAGGTGGCGGTCCGCGTGCCGCAGCGCGGCGACAAGCGCGAGCTGCAAGAGACCGTCACCCGCAACGCCAAGGAGGAGTTCGTCCGCCACCGCCTGCGTCGCTCCGCCGACCACAACAGCCGGGCCAAGGCGCTGAACGAGCTGCAGGACCACCTCGGTCTGCCCGAGGCTCCGCTGCGCATCGAGTGCTACGACATGAGCCACATCCAGGGCTCCGACTACGTCGGGTCGATGGTCGTCATGGAAGACGGGCTCCCCAAGAAGTCCGAGTACCGGCGCTTCAAGATCAAGGGCGGCCAGGGCAACGACGACTTCGCGGCGATGGAGCAGGTCCTCACCCGCCGCCTCACCGCCTACCTGATCGAGCGCGAGCGGCCGGTCACCGAGGGCGCCGGCAAGTTCTCGTACCCGCCGCAGCTGCTCCTGGTCGACGGCGG
>DATCYH010000204.1:0-1863 GCA_036570405.1 Nocardioides sp. | reverse complement strand
TGTGAACCTGCTTGTCGCCCACCATCACGTCCTGGCGAGCGAAACGCGGGAACGCGACCTGGACCACCGAGAGATAGCGGAGCAGCTCCTCGACGACGGGGTCCACCAGCTCCGGCTCGGTGCGGAGCCGGTCCCATGACTTGCGGTCGTTGAGCAGGACCGCGGTGCCCATCGCGAGCATCGAGGCGCTGGTCTCCATGCCGCCGTTGAAGACTCCGTCGGCCAGGCCGGCCAGGTCGTAGTCGTTGATCTCGTCGCCGTGCTCGCGGATGATCTGGCCGATCAGGCCGGGGCCGGGCTCGGCACGCTGTCGACGGGTGACCTCCTTGAGGAACTCGCGCGACTCGGAGATGGCGCCGAGGGATCCGACGCCGCCCCGGGAGACGTCGAAGCGGGCGCTGCCCAGCTCCATGAACGTCTGCCGGTCGTGGTCCGGGAGGCCGAGCAGTTCGCAGATGACCAGGAACGGCACCGGGAAGCCGAAGGTCGGCACCAGGTCGACGACGTCGCCTGCGGCGGCGATCTCGTCGAGCTGCTGCTCGACGATCCGCTCGATCATCGGACGCATCCGGGCAAGTCGGCGCATCGTGAACTCGGGGGTGATCAACCTGCGCAGTCGGGTGTGGTCCGGCGGGTCGGTGAAGCCCAGGCCGCCGATGTCACCGTCCGCGGCACCCCTGGTGCCGACATAGGGACGGATGTCGGTGCTGTACGACGGGTCCTGCAGGACGGTGCGGCCCTCGTCGATGCCGGTGACCAACCAAACGCTCATCCCCATCATCGAGGTCAGGTGGTGGACAGGCTCCTGGGCGCGGACCTCGGCCAGCTTCGGCTGCGGGTCGAACCCGTCACGTCGCAGCGGCCAGCCCAGGGAGTCGGGGATCCGATCGAGCCGGGAGAGATCGATGTCCGGGCTCGGCAGGATCCGCAGCAGTGCACCTCGCACTGCTCCGAGCACCTGTCGCTTGATCTGCGTCATGACCTCAGCGTTCCAGATTCGCGGCGGTTCACACATCCGGGATCGCCCGGATGTGTTCCTCAGCCCCAGCGTGTCGTGCCCGCCAGCAGGGCGGACACCGCGGCGACGCCTGCGGTGGACGTGCGCAGCACCTCGGCGCCGAGGCGGACCGCGCGCACACCTGCCGCGTCGAAGAGCTCCAGTTCCTCATCACTCACGCCACCCTCGGGACCGACGACCAGGGCGATGTTGCCGGACTCCGGCACGGTCACCGAGCGCATCGGGGTCTGCGCACCCTCGTGGAGCACGAGCGCCAGGTCGACCCCGGCGAGCAGGTCAAGCACGGTGGCAGTGTCGGCCAGCGGGGTCACCTCAGGAAACCAGCTGCGCCTGGCCTGCTTGGCGGCCTCGCGTGCCGTGGAGGCCCATTTGGCGTGCGACTTCGCAGCGCGCTCACCGCGCCAGACCGCGACCGAACGGGCGGCAGCCCACGGCACGATCACCTGCACCCCGATCTCGGTCAGCACCTCGACGGCGAGCTCGCCCCTGTCCCCCTTGGGCAACGCCTGCACCACGGTGACGTGGGGCGTCGCGGGTACGGCGTACGCCACCTCGTCGATGCGCACGGTGAAGACGCGCTTGCCGGTCGAGACCACCTCCCCCGGCGCGGAGCTCCCGGCGCCGTCGGTGAGGACCACACGTTCGCCGACCTTCAGCCGGCGTACCGCCACGGCGTGATGGGCTTCGTCACCGGTGATCTCGACGCTCGAGCCTGCGCCGACGTCAGCCAGGGACGGGACCAGGTGGACCGGGAGCGACATCAGTGGAAGGCGTCCCGCAACCGTCCGAAGACCGACTTGTGGGTCGGCTGGACGCTGCCGTCGGGTGTCTGCTCGCCACGGATC
>DATCYH010000203.1:0-4072 GCA_036570405.1 Nocardioides sp. | reverse complement strand
CCTGGCGATCGGCGTGCTGGCGCTGTGTGCCGGAATCTTCGCCCTGGTCACCGCCGATGACGACACGGCGAGCCCCTTGGACACCGCCCGCGACTCGGCGCTGATCGCTGCGCACCGCCACATCACGACGATGAACACGATGGACTATCGCCGGGTCGACGACGGGCTGGCCGCGTGGGAGGAGGCCACCACGGGTCTGCTCCACGACCAGACGGTCGCGATCTCCGAGGCCGAGCGCGAGGGCCTGGCGGATGCGAAGAAGATCACCGCCGGCAAGGTCGTGGACGCCGCCGTCCTCGACGTCACCGAGGACACCGCCTCGGTGATCGCGGCGGTCGAGATCACCGTGCAGGACGACCTGGACAAGGGCTCGGAGCCGAGCCTGAAGCGGAACCGGTTCGCCGCGGACCTGGTCCGCGTCGACGGCGAGTGGAAGCTGGAGAACCTCCAGCAGGTGGCGGTGAAGCTGTCATGACGATCCTTCGCAAGCACGGCATCCTGCTGCTCGCAGCCGCGATGGTCCTGATCGGCCTTGGCGCCTTCGCCCTCAGCCGGGGCGAGCAGACGTCGCCCTCGGGGAACCTCGCCGTCGTGGACAAGGACCTGACCTCACAGGTGCAGACCTCGGTCGCAGCGACCCTGGTGGGCGTGCTCAGCTATGACTTTGCCGACCCGGGCCGCTCCGAGCAGGTTGCCGACGACAAGCTCGCCGGCGAGGCGCGCAAAGAGTACGACACGCTCGTTGCCTCGCTGCACGAGAAGGCAGCCGGACAGGAGCTGGTGCTCTCGGCACAGGTCACCGCGTCCGCGGTCAAGGAGCTGAGCTCGTCCGAGGCCGAGCTGCTGGTCTTCCTCGACCAGACCAGCAAGCGGGCCGCCGACGACGAGGCGAGTGTCTCCGCGGCACAGCTGTCGATCACCGCCGAGCTCGTTCGAGGCGACTGGGTGGTCACCGGCCTGGCACCCCTGTGAGGTGTCCTGCTGCCGGATCGTCGCCCGTGACGTTCCCGCGGGCAGGCGTCCTAGAGTGGCTCGGGTGAGGGTGCACGGACTGTTGCTCGCCGCCGGTGCAGGGCGTCGGATGGGGACCCCGAAGGCGCTGGTCGACGACTGGCTGCTGCGCACGATCGGCGTGCTCGAGGACGGCGGCTGCGACGAGGTCACCGTGGTCCTCGGGGCCGCCGCCGACCAGGCGCGGGTGCTCCTCGAGGGCAGCGACGTGGCCGTCGTCGTGGCAGCCGACTGGGCCCAGGGCATGGGCGCTTCGCTGCGTGCGGGACTCTCTGCCCTGCCCGCGGGCGACGCGGCGCTGGTCAGCCTGGTCGACCTGCCGGACGTCGGGCCCGAGGTGGTACGCCGCGTGCTCGCCGCCCCGTTCGTGAGCACCACCCTGCGCCGGGCGGCGTACGAGGCAGTTCCCGGCCATCCCGTCCTGCTCGGACGCGGACACTGGGACGGTGTCCTCAATGCGGCACGCGGGGACCGCGGTGCCCGCGACTACCTGTCCGCGCACGAGGTGGAGCTGGTCGAGTGTGCGGACCTGGCGACCGGGCGGGACGTGGACTCCCGCTGAGGACGCCGCAGACCGAGTGGACCGGACGGGGGTCGGCCCACTCGGTGTGCAGTGTCATCAGCAGGGCCCGCTACCACCCGGCTCTCGTCCCAACCGTGGACCAACGTCGTGCTGGGTAGGGTCGCCGACATGGCCGCCTTGAACATTCCGGACGACGTGGGTCGCATCGAGGAGCTGCTCGCGGGCACCGGCTACGTGTGCGACGAGTCGCTGGCCACGGTCGTCTTCCTGGCCCTGCGGATGCAGCGCCCGGTGCTGCTCGAGGGGGAGCCCGGAACCGGGAAGACCGCGCTTGCCGAGGCGATCGCGGAGTCGTTCGACCTGCCCCTGATCCGCCTGCAGTGCTATGAGGGCATCGACGCCACGCAGGCCCTCTACGACTGGGACTTCCCGCGCCAGATCCTGCACCTGCGTGCGCTCGAGGCGACCGGGAACACCGACGCCGCCGAAGCCGAGCGGGGCCTGTTCGACGAGCGTTTCCTGCTGGCTCGCCCGGTGCTGGCGGCGCTGCGAACCAGCCCTGCCGTGCTGCTGGTCGACGAGGTGGATCGAGCCGACGACGAGTTCGAGGCGTTCCTGCTCGAGGTGCTCTCCACCTACCAGGTGACGATCCCCGAGATCGGCACCGTGAGGGCCGCCACCCCGCCGATCGTCGTGCTCACCTCGAACCGGACGCGTGAGCTCCACGACGCCCCCAAGCGCCGCTGCCTCTATCACTGGATCGACCACCCCGGCTTGGAGCGCGAGGTCGAGATCCTGCGCTCCAGGGCACCGGAGGTCAGTGCCGACCTGGCCCGCCAGATCACCAACGTGGTGCAGCAGCTCCGCGCCCGCGACGACCTGCTCAAGGTGCCGGGGGTTGCCGAGACCCTGGACTGGGCCCGAGCCCTGCACGCACTCGGCACCACCGAGCTCGACCTGGAGACCGCATCGCGCACCCTGGGAGCCCTGGTGAAATATCGCGAGGACGGCGAACGGGTCCGTCATGCCCTCGACCGGATGCTGGCGGGGTAGGAGTCCGTGACATCGCCAGGCACAGCGTCGCACAGCGCCGAGGAGATCCTGCTCGGGTTCGCCCGGGCGCTGCGCGCGGCCGGACTGGGCGTCACCCAGGACCGGGCCCGCGAGTTCGCCGCCGCCGCAGCCCTGGTCGGGATCGACGACCCGCGCGCCACCTACTGGGCGGGGCAGGCCACCCTCTGCTCGGGTCCCGACGACCTGGAACGCTATGACCAGGTCTTCCACGCCTGGTTCACCGATCGCGGCTCGCTCCCGTCACCCGCGCCGACCACGGCAGTGCGGCCGTTCGACACCGGCTTGATGCAGGACGACGACGGCGGCGCGGGCGAGGAGGGTGACCCGGTACGCGCCGCGGCCAGCGCCACCGAAGTCCTGCGGCACCGCGACCTGGCCACCCTGACGGCCTCTGAACGCGCACTGCTGGCCGCCCTCTTCGGTGCCCTGCACCCGCGGCTGCCGCAACGTCGTACCCCTCGGCAGAGGCCGTGGCACCGCGGACGGGTGGACGCCGGGCGGACGATGCGCAACAGCCTGCGGCGGATGGGGGAGCCGGCCGATCTCGCCTGGCGTCGTCGGGGGCGCAGGCATCGCCGCGTCGTGCTGCTCGTCGACGTCTCCGGCTCGATGAGCGGGTACGCCGACCCCCTGCTGCGCCTCGCCCACCGGTTCGTGATCGCTGCAGCCGCGGCCGGCGCGCGTCGTGAGGTCGAGGTGTTCACCATCGGCACCCGGTTGACCCACCTCACCGCTGCGTTGGCACAGCGTGACCCCGAGCGGGCCCTGCTCGCCGCAGGTCGAGCCGTGCCCGACTGGTCCGGTGGCACCCGGTTGGGTGAGGTGCTGCAGGTGTTCCTCGATCGATGGGGAGCACGTGGGTTGGTCCGCGGTGCGGTGGCGGTGGTCTTCAGTGACGGCTGGGAACGCGGGGACGCAGCCCTGCTGGCTGAGCAGATGGCGCGCCTGCACCGGCTGGCGCACCGGGTGGTCTGGGTGAATCCGCACCGCGGCAAGGAGGGCTACCTGCCGGTGCAGCAGGGCGTGGTCGCGGCCCTGCCGCACATCGACGAGTTCCTGGCCGGTCATTCACTGGCGACCTACGCTGAACTCGTGGAGGTGATCGCAGATGCGTGAGGTGCTGCCCGAGCTGCTCGCCTGGTGGCGCGCCGGGGAGAGCGTCGGGATGGGCACGGTGATCGCGACCTTCCGCTCCGCCCCGCGACCCCCCGGGGCCTCGATGCTGGTCGGACCCGACGGTACGGCGGTCGGCTCCGTCTCCGGCGGCTGCGTGGAGGGGGCGGTCTACGAGCTCGCCCAGGAGGTGGTGGCGCGTCGCGAGCCGGTGCTGCAGCGCTACGGCATCTCCGACGACGACGCGTTCGCGGTCGGCCTGACCTGTGGCGGCATCCTGGACGTCTATGTCGAGACCGTCGACCGGGAGACCTGGCCGGACCTGGAGGCCATCGCGGCCGACCTCGACGC
>DATCYH010000202.1:0-13276 GCA_036570405.1 Nocardioides sp. | reverse complement strand
CAGCCCGAGCCTGGCCCGTGCGCCCGGGCGCGGGGTGAACACGTCGAGGTCCACCCCGGGGTGCACCACCTCGACGCGGCTGGGCTCGGCTCCATAGAGGTCGATCAGCTGTGTGGCCTCGAGCGAGGTGTTGGCAATCAGCATGTCGGCAGCCTCGACGACCTGTTCCTCGCCCAGCACGCGCGCGGCCGGCTCGGGCGTGTCCCCGGCGGCCAGCGCCGCGTTCTTCACCTTGGCCATCGTGTGCATGGAATGGACCAGGGGAACCCCCCAGCGGTCGCGGGCCAGGGCACCGACCTGTCCGGACAGCCAGTAGTGCGAGTGCACTGCGTCGTAGTGGCCCGGAAGGTGACCGGCCTCGGCGCGCATCACTTCACGGGCGAAGACGCACAGCTGGGCCGGGAGCTCGGCCTTGGCGAGTCCCTCGAACGGACCGGCGTGGACGTGACGGACCAGGACTCGGTCCCCGACCTCGACCAGTTGCGGCAGGCTCGAGGAGGTCGCTCGGGTGAAGATGTCGACGTCGATCCCGCGCCGGGCCAGCCGCTTGGCGAGCTCGATCACATAGACGTTCATCCCGCCGGCATCGCCGGTGCCGGGCTGGTCCAGGGGGGAGGTGTGCAGGCTGATCATCGCGATCCTGCTCATTGCCACCTCCTGGAGTGCTCGTCGGTGACCAAACCGGCGTCGGAGTCCTGATTATTCCCGGGCCCCCGGCGCCGCTGGCACAGGCGTCGGCTCGGGTGCCGGCTCCGGCGTCGACCCAGGCCTCGACCCCAGGCCCCGCTCAGCTCGAGTGGGCGCCGCGGGGACGGGCCTCACGGTCGTGCTCGGCCACGATCCTGCCGACGCCGACCAGACCCACCGCGATGGCCACCACTCCCACGCCCAGGTCGGCCAGCTCGTGGTCGATCGCGTCACGCAGGGTCACCCACACCGAGGCCACCAGCGCCACCACCCCGACCGAGACGACCCCCTGCAACCACTTGGGTGCGGTGGGCACCAGCTTGAGCGCCAGGCCAAGTCCGGCGATGGCCAGGAACGCGGCAGCGACCCAGGCCAGGACGTCGCCCGACGAGGAGTCGACCAGGTGACGAACCACGAGGCACACCCCGCCCAGGACTCCAGCGGTGTAAGCGGTGGCGCGCAAAAGGATCGACCTCATTCTCGTGACGTGATTGATCCTCCAGTCTGCCGGTCATCCGGGTCCGGCACAATCGAGTCCATGACCACTGCCGCGCAGCGCACCGCCGTCGTCACCGGAGCTTCCAGTGGAATCGGGGCGGCCACCGCCCGTGCCCTCGCGGCGGAGGGTTTCCACGTCATCTGTGCCGCTCGTCGTGCCGAGCGCCTCCAGGAGCTGGCCGCCGAGATCGGCGGCGTCGCGGTGGCCTGCGACGTGACCGACCCCGACTCGGTGGCACGACTCGCGGCCGCGGCGGGCGACGTCGTACATGTCGTGGTCAACAACGCCGGCGGGGCCTTCGGGGTGGACCCGGTCGAGACCGCCGATCCAGCCCAGTGGAAGCAGATGTACGACGTGAACGTCCTGGGCATCCTGCACACCACCCAGGCCCTGCTGCCGGCCCTGCGCGCCAGCCAGGACGGCCTGATCGTGAACGTCGGCTCGACCGCGGGGCGCACGCCGCACGAGACCGGCGCCGGCTATGTCGCGGCCAAGCACGGCACCAAGGTGGTCACCCAGACCCTGCGCCTGGAGCTGGTCGGCGAGCCGATCCGGATCAGCGAGGTCGCGCCCGGAATGGTGCACACCCCGGAGTTCTCCCTGGTCCGCTTCGACGGCGACCAGGCCAAGGCGGATGCGGTCTATGCCGGCGTACCGGATCCGCTCGTGGCCGAGGACGTGGCCGATGCGATTGCGTGGATCGCGACCCGTCCGGCGCACGTGAACATCGACGAGCTGGTGATCAAGCCGCGAGCGCAGGCCGCCCAGCACAAGGTCCACCGGGTCACCTGAGCCTGTCCCCCACGCCACGTTGTGAACACGAGTGGCAAGAAAACCCGACTCGGGAGAGACTTCGGCTGTGCAGACGATCGGACTCATCGGTGGCATGAGCTGGGAAAGCAGTGCCGCCTACTACCAGCAGCTCAATCAGGGTGCCGAGAGGCGACTCGGCGGCTACTCCTCCGCGAAAACGGTGATGGCGTCGGTGAACTTCGCCGAGGTCACCGAGCTCGGCCAGCGCGAGGACTGGGACGGCGTCGCCGACATCCTGGCCGAGGCCGCCCGCGGCGTGGAGAAGGCCGGTGCCGACTTCCTGATGCTCTGCACGACCACGTTCCACCGGGTCGCCGAGCAGGTCGAGGCCGCCGTCGACATACCGCTGCTCCACCTGGCCGACGTGATCGCCGGCGAGGCGACGGCCAACCGCGTCGAGAAGCTTGCCCTGATCGGCACCAAGTTCGCGATGTCGCGCACCTTTTTCACCGACCGGATCGCCTCGCACGGCATCGAGGTGATCGTCCCGGACGCCGAGAAGCACGACCGGATCAACTCGGTGATCTATGACGAGCTGGTCCACGGGCGCGTGCTCGACCCGTCGAGGCGCCGGATGGTCGAGCTCATCGACGGGCTTTGGGACCGGGGCGCGCAGGGCGTGATCCTGGGCTGCACCGAGCTGGAGCTGCTCGTCGAGCAGGCCGATGTCGAGGTCCCGCTGTTCCCGTGCACCACGTTGCACGTGAACGCCGCGCTCGACCGCGCGCTCGGCTGACCGCTCGGCTCAGGGCGCGAGGTCGAAGCCGGGTACGTACTGCTCGAGCAGCGACCGGAACGGCACCGTCGCCTCGAGCTGGCAGAGCACGCCGAAGCCACCGAGCCAGACCCGGTGGATCAGCATGTATTCGGGTGGAAGGTTCAGCTTGAACGCCCGCGAGACGTTCTCCTGCGTGGGCGTGGCCACCCGGACGGTCTGGCTGCGCAGCCATTCGCGGCTGAAGGTGAACAGCTCGGTGCGACCGGCGTCGAGGAACGCGCCGAGATAGTCCTGCAGGTCGTCGGGCGCGAACTCCACCTTGGCCAGCAGGAAGCCCTGTTCGCGCAGCCCGGCGACCACGGCCTCCCAGTCGTCGTGCATCGCACTCGAGAGCAGCTCGCCCAGCGGACGCGGGAAGCCGTCGGGAAGCCGCGCCACCGCGCCGTAGTCGACGACGCCGAGCCGACCGTCGGCCAGGATCCGGAAGTTGCCCGGGTGCGGATCGGCGTGCAGGAGACCGGTGCGGGTCGGTCCTGCCACCAGGAACCGGGCGTAGAGCTGGCCGAAGTGGTCGCGCTGCTCGGGCGTGCCGTCCTTGATCACCTGCGCCAGGGACGCCTCGCTCTCCATCCACGAGGTGACCAGCACCCGCGGTGAGTTGCCGAGCACCCTGGGTACGACGAAGTCCGGGTCGTTCGCGAACTCGTCGGCGAACACCATCTGGTTCGAGGCCTCGAGGGTGTAGTCGAGCTCCTCCTCCATCCGGGTCTCGACCTCGGCGAGCAGGGGCTTGATGTCGATGCCCGGTGCGAGCACCGTGAACAGTCGCGCCATCCGGCCGAGCTGCTTGATGTCGGAGTGCAAGGCCTTGGCGGCGCCGGGATATTGCACCTTCACCGCCACCTCGGTGCCGTCCGACCAGACGGCGCGGTGCACCTGCCCGATCGATGCGGAGGCCACCGGCGTGGTGTCGAAGGAGGTGAACATCGAGCGCCAGTGGGATCCGAGGTCCTCGGTGAGCACTTGCTCGAGCATCCGCTGCGACATCGGCGGGGCGGAGTCCTGGAGCTTGGTCAATGCATCGCGGTAGGGACCGATCAGCTCGTCGGGGAGCGCGGACTCGAAGATGCTCATCGCCTGGCCGAACTTCATCGCGCCGCCCTTGAGCTCGCCCAGGACGGAGAAGATCTGGTCGGCGGTGCGCTGCTGCACCTCCGTCATCACCGCGGCGGCGGGGCGTCCCACGAGGCGCTTGCCGACTCCCAGGGTGGTCCGGCCGGCATAGGCAGCCGGCAGGGTCGCGAGCCGCACGGTGCGCCCGAGTGCGGACTTGCGCATCCTGCGCTCTGCCGCCTCGTCGCTCATGGGGCCGAGGCTAGCCGCCCCACCCTCACCGCCCGTCGACCCGTCTTGAATGCACGTTCTGATCGCAGTCAGAATGCACATTCACGACGGGTCAGCGGGGAGGGCAAGGGGTCACGCCTCGACGCCGTGCTCGAGCACCAGGGTGGCCAGTCGCTGCAGGTCCGAGGTGAGCTGGTGCTCGGCACAGACCATGGTCCGCTCCCCCACACTGAAGGCATAGGTGAACATGTCGGGGTGCCGGCGACCGGGTGGGATCGGGTCGAAGGAGAGTCGCTCGACGAGGGACTGGACCTCGGCAACGACGGCGTCGTCGTACGCCGCGGAAGGGTCCAGGCTGACCCGTCCGGTCACCGGGCGACCGATGAAGCCACCGGTACGTCGTACCTCCACGTGCTCGCTCATCCACCCAGTGTGTCGCACCCGCCAACGGTTTCAGTTTCAGTGCAGCCCCGCCGCACCCGTAGGATGGATCGGCCTGCGACACCGCGGGCCGCACCCCACACGAAAGCACACGGCCACCGCATGTCAGCCAGCCCCGAATCAGCCAGGACGAAGCGCACCGACCTTCGCAACGTCGCAATCGTTGCTCACGTCGACCACGGCAAGACCACCTTGGTCGACGCCATGCTCCACCAGGCCGGCGCGTTCACCGAGCACCAGGCCGAGGGTGTGAACGAGCGCGCCATGGACTCCGGCGAGCTCGAGCGCGAGAAGGGCATCACCATCCTCGCGAAGAACACCGCCGTCCACTACGCCGGCCCGGCCGCCGGTGGCGAGCCGATGGTCATCAACATCATCGACACCCCCGGCCACGCCGACTTCGGTGGCGAGGTCGAGCGCGGCCTGTCGATGGTCGACGGCATTGTGCTCCTCGTCGACGCGTCCGAAGGCCCGCTCCCCCAGACCCGGTTCGTGCTGCGCAAGGCGCTCAACGCCGACATGCCGGTGATCCTCGTGGTCAACAAGACCGACCGCAGCGACGCCCGGATCGACGAGGTCGTCGACGAGTCCTACGAGCTGTTCATGGACCTGCTCGACGACTCGCACAGCCAGGACGCGCTCGACTTCCCGGTCGTCTTCGCCTCCGGCAAGGCCGGCGTCGCCTCGCTCACCAAGCCCGAGAACGGCACGCTGCCCGACGGCGACAGCCTCGAGCCGCTGTTCCAGACGATCCTCGAGACGATCCCCGCGCCGGAGTACGACGAGGGCGCACCGCTCCAGGCCCACGTCACCAACCTCGACTCCTCGCCGTTCCTCGGTCGCCTCGCGCTGGTCCGCGTGCACCAGGGTGTGCTGAAGAAGGGCCAGAACGTGGCCTGGATGCGACGCAACGGCGACGTCAAGAACGTCCGGATCACCGAGCTCCTGGTCACCGAGGGTCTCGAGCGCAAGCCGGGCGAGTCCGCCGGCCCCGGTGACATCGTCGCCATCGCCGGTATCCCCGAGATCACCATCGGCGAGACCCTGGCCGACCCGGAGAACCCGATCGCGCTGCCGCTGATCCACGTCGACGACCCGGCCATCTCGATGACCATCGGGACCAACACCTCGCCGCTGGTCGGCCGTGGCCCGTCGAAGGGCACCAAGGTCACCGCGCGCCTGGTCAAGGACCGTCTCGACGCCGAGCTGATCGGCAACGTCTCGCTCCGCGTGCTGCCCACCGAGCGTCCCGACGCCTGGGAGGTGCAGGGCCGCGGCGAGCTGGCGCTGGCCATCCTGGTCGAGCAGATGCGTCGCGAGGGCTTCGAGCTCACCGTCGGCAAGCCGCAGGTGGTCACCAAGGAGATCAACGGCAAGGTCCACGAGCCCGTGGAGCGCCTGACCATCGACGCGCCGGAGGAATACCTCGGCACCATCACCGAGCTCCTGGCCACCCGCAAGGGCCGGATGGAGACGATGACGAACCACGGCACCGGCTGGGTCCGGATGGAGTTCCTCGTCCCCGCCCGTGGCCTGATCGGCTTCCGCACCGAGTTCCTCACCGACACCCGCGGCACCGGCATCGCGCACCACATCTCCGAGGGCTACGAGCCGTGGGCCGGCGAGATCCGCAGCCGCAACTCCGGCTCGCTGGTCGCCGACCGGTCCGGTGCGGCCACGGCGTACGCGATGACCTCGCTCCAGGAGCGCGGCACGATGTTCCTCGAGCCGACCACGGAGGTCTATGAGGGCATGATCGTCGGCGAGAACTCGCGCGCCGACGACATGGACGTGAACATCACCAAGGAGAAGCAGCAGACCAACATCCGGTCCGCCACCTCGGACAACTTCGAGAAGCTGATCCCGCCGAAGAAGCTCTCCCTCGAGCAGTGCCTCGAGTTCTGCCGCGACGACGAGTGCGTCGAGGTCACGCCCGACTCGGTGCGCATCCGCAAGCTCGTCCTGGACGCGAACGCACGCGCCAAGACCGCCTCCCAGGCACGCAAGGCGAACAAGGGCTGATCAAGCTCCAACGCAAAGAGCCGCCGTCCCGGTCGGGGCGGCGGCTCTGTGCATTTCGTCCAGTGCGTGGTGTCAGTTGGCCTGCTTGTAGGCCGCCCGGCTCAGGCCGGCAACGCGAGTCGCCGGGACCTTCTTCTCCGACGCCGTGGTGACGATGACGACGATGCGGTTCTTGCGGATCACCGAGTAGGTCAGGTGCATCGGACCGTCGGCGTCACCGGCGTCGATCCGCATGCCGACCCGCTCGTTGCCGAGGGCACCGATGTTGAGCGCGGAGTTGGTGACCTTGGTGCCCTCGTCGGTGTACGTCGGGCACTTCCTGAGGTGGTTGCGGAAGCCTGCCACGAGCCTCTTGGCCGCCGTGGTGCTGCTCATCTCGAGCGCGTCGATCACGATCCACGGCTTCTGGGTGTTGCTCATCCAGTCGCCCGTGTAGGTCGGGGTGTAGTTGGCCTCCACGCCGGTCTTGCTCGAGTAGGCCTTCGTGCTGCGGCAATAGGTGCCCGGTCCATAGATGCCGGTGATCCTCGTCGCGGCGCGCTTGGAGTGCTTGTAGCCGGTGAAGTACTTCGCCACCGTGGCCGTCGACGGGGTGTCGACGCTGGTGATGGCCGCCTTCGCGGGGCTGGCGATCAAGCTGGCAACGAGGCTGGCGAGCAGCGCCAGCAGGGTCACGGCGACGAGGGACGAGAGGGGACGGGCGCGGTTCACGGGTGTGGCTCCTTGACGACGGGGTGAGTCACGGGCGCGGCGAGTGCTCTGCCTCGGAGGGGACTACGGGGACAGTTGACGGTCTCGGACCGCCTGGGTCACTTCTGGGGTCACTTGGCCTTGGCGACGGCGAGCCGGGTCAGTCGGGTGAGCCGGTCCTGGGAGATTTTGCCGTCGGCGGCGGTCAGCACGATGCTCACCACGCGACCCTGGCGGACGCCGGTGTAGGTGAGGAAGCCGCCGAAGCCCTGGCTGCCAGCCTGCATGCGCATGCTGATCCGCTCGTCACCGATCCGGCCGACCTTGAGGTAGCCGGTCCTGACGTAGACCCCTTCGGCACGATAGGAGGTGCACTTCTTCGCGTGTGCCCGCAGCGAGCTGATCACCGCGGAGGCCTGCTTGGTCGTCGAGAACTCATAGGCCGAGACGGAGAGGAGGGGACGGCTGACCGTGCCCCAGGTCTCGAAGTCCGCGAAGTAGCGCGGACCGTAGAGCACCGACATCGCCGACTTGGCCTTGAACTCTTTCTCGCCGGCGCACCACACGCCCGGGACCGTGAAGCGGCGCTCCTCGTCGAGCATCCGAGTGGTCTTGGCCAGACCTGGGAAGACCTTCCCGATCTCGTAGGCCTTCGGGACGTCGTGGTTGGAAACCAACGCCTGGCCGGGTGCCGCCACCAGGGTGGCCAACAGGGTGGCCGCGACGGCCATCAGTTGGGCGGGAAGGCGCTTCACGTCTGGGGGTCTCCTCAAGGATTCACGAGTGCGAAGCGTCATCCTCGCGCACCCGGCAAGCGGCTGTCCTGACAATGGTCAAAACAGTGCCCGACGCCACTTTCATGGGTCGTTGGGACAAGTCAGTGGGTGGTCGTCTGCACCAGGCTGGTCACCGCTGCGAGGCTCAGACCGACCAGGATCACCCGGCGGAAGGTCTGCTCGCTGAGCCGGTGGAAGATCCGGTCACCGATCGCCCAGCCCAGGGGTACGCCGAGGCAGCCGGCGGCCATCGCGATCACGACCTGCTGGCTGAAAAGTCCGGCCAGCGCGAAGGCGCACAGGGCGAGCACGTCCTGCACGGTGAAGACCGTCTGGAGGGTCGCCCGGGTGCTTCGTGCAGACCCGCCGACACCGTGCACGGCAAGCACGAGGGGCGGGCCGTTCATCCCGGTCGAGGTGAGCAGCGCGCCGCTCGTCATCCCCGCGACCCAGTGCATGCCGGGTGAGTTCGGCACCTTCAGGCGACACGCCAGCGCCGCCACCGTCACCAGCACAAGGATCCCGATGCCGATGCCAAGGGCGCGCTCGCTGACCAGCAGGAGGGTGGCGAGACCCAGCGGCATGCCCAGCACGCCGGCCAGGACCAGGCGTCGACCCACCGGCACCATCACGTGCGCACGCTCCCGGTGCCACGCCGTGCCGGAGATGACGAGGCTGACCCCGGTCGCCGTGACGACGGCGGGGACCGGGTCCATCACCATCACCAGCAACGGGATGGCGAGCAGTGCGGACCCGAAGCCGCTGACCGCCTGGGAGAGAGCGGCCAGGACGAAGATGGCTGCCGCTGCCAGCCCCAGCGTCAGCAGGTCACCCAGAGGCATCCGTTCAGACCAACCGCTGCCACGGGACGGCTGCCTCGAGCTGTCCGGCGAGGGAGAGCAGCATGCCCTCCTGGCCGAGGTCGGCACCGAGCTGGACGCCGACCGGGAGACCGAGTGCGTCGGTGCCCATCGGCAGCGAGATTGCCGGCATCCCCGTGGCGTTGAAGACCTGGGTCCACGCGGCATAGCTGCCCGCCAGCGTGTACATCGCCTCTGGGTTGCTCGTGTCCAGCAGGCCGAGCTCGGGCGGCGAGACTGCGACGGTCGGCGTCAGGATCACGTCATACTCGGCGAAGAGGCGCCCAACCTGCCATCCGGCCTGCTGGCAGGCGACCAGGGCAGCGCCGAACTGGGTGGCCGGCATCGCCGAGTAGTGCTCGAACAGGATCCGGCTGAACGGTTCGAGGTCGTCGTCCGCGAGCTCGCGGCCGAGCTGGGCAAGGCGTGCCTGGACGCTCGCAGCGAACGCCACCCCCATCAGTGGTGCGGTCTGGGCCTGCAGTCCGGCAGCATCGTAGGGAGCCGGGACCGGGACCACCGTGTGGCCGAGCGACTCGCACAGCTTCGCTGTCTGCTCGACCACGGCGGCGATGTCGGCCTGGGTCTGGACGGCGCCCTCGCCGAGGCTGGTGGCGACAGCGATCCGTAGCGGGCGCGGGGGTGTCGCGGCGTGCTCGGTGAACGACATCGACGGTTCCTGGATGCCGATCACCGTGCCGGGCACCCGGCTGGCGGAGATGTCGAGCAGGGCCGCGCTGTCGCGCACCGACGTGGTCACCGCATGGTGCACGGAGGCCGGCGCACTCAGCGTGGAGGGGACCGGGAAGCTGCTCACCCGACCCCGGCTGGGCTTGAGGCCGACCAGACCGTTGATCGAGGCCGGGATCCGGATCGAGCCACCACCGTCACTGGCGTGTGCCACCGGCACCATCCCGGCAGCGACGGCGGCCGCGGAGCCACCGCTCGAGCCGCCGGCGGACCGGTCGAGGTTGCGAGGATTGCGGGTCGGACCGTGCAGTGCCGGCTCGGTGCTCGGGCTCAACCCGAACTCGGGACTGTTGCTCATCCCGAGGACCACCATCCCGGCGCGCTTGTACCGGGCGACCAGCTCGGCGTCATCGGCCGGCATGTTCTCGGCGAAGAGTCGACTGCCATGCGTGCTGGGCAGTCCCTTGACCGCCATGTTGAGATCCTTGATCAGGACCGGCACGCCCGTCAGCGGCCCCTGCGGAAGTCCGGCGTCGACCTCGGCCAGCGCCTCCTCGAAGCGGGTCGCGACCACCGCATTGAGCTCTGGGTTCATCTGCTCGATCCGGGCGATGGCGGTCTCCACGAGCTCGCGCGCGCTGACCTCGCCCTCACGGACCATGGCAGCCATTCCGGTCGCGTCCGTGTCGGGCAGGCGGGTTGCTGAATCAGTCATGGAACCCACGCTAGGAGTGCGACGTGGATCACCACTGTCGATGTCCCGGAGAACGGACCAGCCGGGACACAGGTCACCACGCGACCTGATTGGCGCGACCTCCCGGTGAGTGGGATGCGCCCTAATGGGACATAGCGGGTGCGTCCACTCTGTGACGGCAGACACAACCAGGGTGATCTCGGAGCACCGGTACCAAGTGGAGGACACAGTGAACACACGCATCACCACCCGCATGCGATGGGCGGGGCTACTGGCTACGACGGCCCTGGTCGCCAGCGGATGTGCCTCGAGCGCCGACAACGACTCGAAGGACAAGTCGGACGACGGCATCGACTACACCACCCGCATGATGAACGTCTCCGAGCCGAAGGGCGAGCCGGTCAAGGGCGGCACCCTTCGCGTCGCGGAGTACTCCGAGGCACGCGGCTTCAACCCGACCCAGACCTACCCGACCGGTTCCACGGGCGGCAACATCCTCGCCGCGCTCTACGACACCCTGGTCCGTTACAACGGTGAGAAGAACGCCTACGAACCGCAGCTCGCCGAGTCGCTCGAGTCCAGCGACGATGTGACCTGGACGATCAAGCTCCGCGACGGCGTGAAGTTCACCGACGGCACTCCGCTGGACGCCGAGGCCGTCGTCGGCAGCCTCAACTACTACGTGAACAGCTATGGCCTCAACGCCACCCTGCTCAAGCAGGAGATCAAGTCGATCAAGGCCACGGACGACCTGACCGTCACGATCACGCTGAACCACGCATGGCCCACGTTCGCGAACATGTTCACCACCGGTCCCGGCATGATCATGGCTCCCGCCGCCTATGCCAATCCGGACCCGGCTGCCTTCAAGCCGATCGGTGCCGGCCCGTTCAAGTTCGAGAGCTATGCCCCGGCCGAGAAGACCGTGGTCGTCGCCAACGAGGACTACTTCGACGGCCGCCCGAACCTCGACAAGATCGAGTTCGTGCTGCTCGGCGCCGACGCCACGGCCTATGACTCCTTCAAGTCCGGCGGGATCGACGTGGCCTACCTGCGTGGAACCGAGGTCGTCGACGAGGCGATCACCGACGGCGTCCCCGGCATGGTCAACCACACCGGCTCGGCCAACAACCTGTGGATCAACGCGGTCAAGGGTCGCCCGGGTGAGGACAAGCGCGTCCGCCAGGCGATCGCGCTCGCCTTCGACCCGGAGATCTATCTCGAGCGCACCGCAAACGGTGGCGGCAACCCGACCAAGCTGCTCCTCGGCGAGAGCTCGATCTGGTCCCCCGGAGTCGAGGAGCCCGAGGTTGACCAAAAGGCCGCGAAGAAGTTGCTCGAGGAAGCCAAGGCCGACGGCTACGACGGCAAGATCAGCATCATCGCCCGCTCCGAGCAGGCCTCCCAGGCCGGCGCGGTCGCCATCCAGGCGATGCTCGAGGCCGTCGGTTTCGACGTCGAACTGGACCTGGTCCAGAACGTCGCGGACCAGACCCAGAAGATCTACATCGACAAGGACTTCGACATCGCCACCGCCGCGATCTCAGTGCACGAGGAGGGCGTCTACAGCCGCATCGCCACTGCCCTCGGCACCGGGTCCCCCACCAACGGTGGTGGCTACTCCAGCCCGGAGATGGACGCCTTGATTCAGGAGCTCCAGGGCAAGAAGACGCCTGAGGACGCGAAGGACGTGCTGACCAGGATCGAGGCGCTCTACGCCAAGGACGTCCCGGCCCTCACGATCAGCTCCGGCGCGATGGTCGACATCTGGCAGAAGAACGTCCACGGCATCAAGGGCACCGGCGAGACCATCGTCCTGTTCGACGACGCCTGGATCGAGAAGAAGTGATCGATCGGGTCAGCTGACCCGAACCGAAGAGCCCGGTCCCCTTTCGGGGGGGCCGGGCTCTTGTGCTTTCCCCAAGACCTACTGAGCAGGTTCCTCATCCAGTGATGCTCTGGATGGTGGACAGGATCTCAAGCATTGCCTCACGATCCTTGGGTTCTGATTCCCGCCATCGGGCAGCGAGGATCAGGTTTGCTTCCGGCACCTGCACTGCAACACTGCACAAGGCCGGGAGGCTTTCTTGGCACGCGGGAACCCCGCTTCTGACGGCGATTCCGTGCGCGTTGGTCGCAGGTTCCATGCCCCGAAATCGTCCGGCATAGAACCTGGCTGTCGGTGAATCCAAGGAGTCGACGATCACCTGTGGGGTGTAACGGTCAAGGCAGGGATCGGCTTGGGGCGTTGTGAAGAAGGTCGCCGAGGAGTCGGCACACGCGACCGGGTCAGGAGACCACGCTTCAGGAAGCTCCATCGCGTAGCCCGGAGCGATTTCTGTAACCCCCGGGGCGTTGGGGTCGCCGGCGACCGGGGAGCGTTCCTGATCGTTGATGGCGGGCCATCCGAGAGGTGCGGCTACTAGGACCGCGAGAGACGCCCCCGCGAAACATCCGGCAAGGATCCACGTTTTGCGGCGAGATTCGCGCCGAGCTTGGCTGACGAGTTCCTGAAAGGTGGCTGACGGGGCACTGGTCGAGTTTCGGAGCGAGCCCTCCAAAGCGTCTGCGAAATCATCCATGATGATCGGTTCCTTTCCAGTCTGGTACCGCTGGGCCGAGCGAGGGCATCATTTGCGCAAGTTGGTCGCGGGCGCGTAGTAGCCGATTCTTGATGGCTGATTGGGTCGTCCCGAGGGTGTTTGCGGTCTCCTGGATGGACAGGTCGCACAGGTAGTGCAGGACGACTGCCTCTCTCTGCTCCCGGGACAGATGTCGTACCAACTGCTCCAGGTCCAGCCGCTGGCCTGGATCCTGTGGTGCGGCTGGCTCTGTGTCGATGTCGGCTGAGGGAGCAGTGCGCTGGCGGGTCAGATTTCGCCTGCGGGAGAGTGCCAGGCGTGTGGCCACCAGGCGAATCCACGCTTCGGGGGAATCGTAACGATTGATGTGGCCCCATCGCTTGAGCATCCGAACGAATGCCTCTTGTGCAATATCTTCGGCGTCGTCTCGAGAGCCTGTGAACACGTAGAGCATGGCTAT
>DATCYH010000201.1:0-6031 GCA_036570405.1 Nocardioides sp. | reverse complement strand
GTCACCCGCAGTCCCGGCGCGCGCATCCACGCCCTGCGCGACCGCGTCACGGCGTACATCCATGGGCACGCGGTCGGATCCGGCATAGAGATCGCCGCCTTCGCCGGCACCGTGCGTGCGACTTCGGACGCCCGCTTCGGGCTGCCCGAGATCGCCATGGGACTGATTCCCGGGGCGGGCGGGACCGTCAGCCTGTCACGGCGGATCGGACGACACCGGCTGCTGTGGTGGGCGCTGTCGACTCGGACGCTCGATGCCGGGACGGCTCACCGGTGGGGACTCGTTGATGAGCTCCTGGACTGAAGCGATCGTCCTCCGCGACGTCACCGTGGACGGTGAGCGGCTCGACTGCCGGGTGGTCGGAGGAAGCGTGGCCGAGCTGGCACCGGCTCTGCCCGTGCCTCCGGGCGGTGTCGAGTTTCCGGCGCGTGGAGGCGCGCTGCTGCCGGGCCTCCACGACCACCACGTCCATGCTCTGGCTGCTGCCGCGGCCGCAGGCTCGGTCGACCTGCGGGGCGGACCGCTCCCCGATCACCGGCACGGTGCCGGCGCGGCGACGACCGACGAGGGTGAGTGGGTCCGAGCCGTGGGTCTGGGCGACGACGACGCCACGGCAGCCGACCTCGACCTGATCTGGCCCGATCGCCCCGCGCGTGTCCAGCACCGTTCCGGTGCACTCTGGGTGCTCAACACGAAGGCGATCGATCTCGTGGGTGATGTGCTCGATCCTGCGGAGCGTGTCGACGGACGCGTCTGGCGTGGCGATGCGCGTCTGCGCCCCGCGATCGAGCGCCACGACCCGCGACACATCGACGAGGACCTCCGGACGTGGGGTCTGCGGTTGGCAGCCTGGGGCGTGACGGGGTTGACCGATGCCAGCGTTGGCCTGTCGACGGTGGCCTTGCAGAGGATTCGGTCCAACGTCCCCCAACGCGTCGTGTCCCTGGGAGCAGAGGACGACGGCCTGCCGGTCAAGATCATCGCCAACGATCACAGCGACGATGTGTGGGAGGGCCTGCTCTCCGCGATGCGGGAGGCTCGTGCGCGCGGGCGTGCTGTCGCCGTCCACGCCGTGTCGGCCCCGGCCCTTGCGGTCGTGCTTGCGGCGCTGGAGGAGGTCGGCGTGGTCGCTGGTGACCGGATCGAGCACGCAGCGGTGTGTGACGACGCCAGCGCCGATCGCGTCGCCGAGCTCGGGCTGACGGTCGTCACGCAGCCATCGATCGCAGCGCGGCGCGGCGCGGCGATGGTCGAGGAGTCCGAGCCGGCCGACCGCCCGTGGCTGTGGCGCGTCAGGGGACTGGCCGATCGTGGTGTCAGGGTCGTGCTCTCGAGTGACGCTCCCTATGGAGATCCCAATCCGTGGGCCACCGTTCGCCTCGCGTCCGCGGGGCTACCCGCTGAACGGTCGCCGTGGCTCGAGGACCAGACGATCCGACCCGGCGCCGCCCTCGCGTCATACCTGACCGCGCCCGAGGACCCCTCGGGCCTTCCCCGGTCGGTGACGGTCGGTGGTGTCGCAGACCTGTGCGTGCTGGACGGGCCGTTGCCGGAGAGCGTCGACCGGGTCGTGCGAGGAGACAGTGTCTCGCCCGTCGTGCTGACGATGGTCGGGGGACAGGTGGTCAGTAGACGTCCTGGCTGTAGCGACGCTGACGTTTGAGGTCGGCGAGGTAGTCCCATGCCGCCGACTCGGTCAGGCCACCGTGCGTGGCAATGATGTCGACGACGGCCTTCTCGACAGCGTGCGACATGCTGACACCGTCGCCACAGATGTAGAAGTGGGCACCCTCCTCGAGCCACGCGAAGATGTCAGCGCCCTGCTCGCGGAGCCGGTCCTGGACATAGACCTTGTGGTCCTGGTCGCGTGAGAAGGCGGTGGTGAGCTCGGTCAGGAGTCCGTCCTGCTGCCAGCCCGTGATCTCGTCGCGGTAGAGGAAGTCGCAACTCTCGTGCTGGTCACCGAAGAAGAGCCAGTTCCTCCCGCTCGCGCTGCGTGAGCGACGCTCGAGGAGGAATGAGCGGAACGGCGCCACGCCGACGCCCGGTCCGACCATGATGACGGGGACGTCGTCGGCGGGAAGACGGAAGCTGGGGTTGGCGGCGAGGAAGACCGCGACTCGGGCGCCCTCGGGAGTCGAGGCGGTGATCGTCGCCGAGCCGGCGCCCACGCGGTCGCGCCCGTCGCGGTGATAGCTGACGCAGGAGACCAGCAGGTCCGCCTGCTTCGGGGAGTCGGTCGGGCTCGAGCTGATCGAGTAGGACCGGTGCTGGAGGGAGCCCAGCAGCTCGACGACGCGCTCGGCATCCCGACGATCGGGCGGAAGCATCTCGACGAGGTCGAGCGCATCGCGGCCCCACAGCCAGGCGTCGAGTGCCTCGCGGTCGCGGGTCTCGAGCAGGTGGAGCAGCTCGACGTCACCGCTCTGCTCGGCGACCCAGCTGACGAGGTTGCGGGAGGGGAGGCGCAGCTCGAGCCGGTGCGTGAACAACTCACCCCACGTCGCGTCCCGACCCGGGGCGGGATCGTCGGCGACCACGTCGAGCGCTTCGAGGATCCCGGTGACGAGGTCACTGGGATTGACCGGAACCAGGCCGAGGGAGTCGCCCGGGTGATATTCGATGCCACTGTCGGCCAGGTCGACCTCGATGTGGTGCACCGACTTCTGCGAGGCAGGCCCGGACATCCTCGTCGCAGCGCTGATGGTGGCGATGAACGGGTCCTGGCGGGTCCACCGGGTCTCGGTGTCGTCGGAGGTGACGATGTCCATGGCTGCGGTCTCGATGGGGTCTTCGACGTCCCCGAGCGAGGCGAAGGTCGAGGTGACCGTGGCGATCCACTGTCGCGAGGGCGCCTCATAGTCGAGGTCGCAGTCGAGTCGGTCGAGCACTCGCTGTGCGCCGAGCTCCGCCAGCTTCTCGTCGAACTGCTTGCCTGCCGCGCAGAAGAATTCGTAGGAGGAGTCGCCGAGCGACAGCACCGCATAGCGCATGCCGGCGAGGTCGGGAGCCTCACTCTCGAGCTCGTCCCACAGGTCCTGGGCGTTGTCCGGCAGGTTGCCGTCGTCGTACGTCGACGAGACGAGCACCACGTGCTGCATGGTGGTGAGGTCCTCCGCGCCGAACTCGTCCATGGACATCAGCTTCGTCGCATATCCATCCGCCGCAAGGGCGTCGGAGGCATCCATCGCGATCACCTCGGCATTGCCCGTCTGGGTCCCGAAGAGGACGTGGACGAGGGGACGGTCGGTGGTGGATGACATGAAGCACTCCCTGCCTGGTCAAGCGGCTCTTCGGACTGGCCTGTGACGGGTGTCACGCATGAACATCATGATGAATAGGAGTGAAATTTGTCAAGGGTTCGCCCACTTAAACCTCATGAGGAAAATTCATCAGGAGGATTGACTTTCCTTCTCGGCGCGGGTTTGATCAGTGTCACGTCCTTGTGACTGACGTCTCGTGATCGCCCCCGCGGTCCTCACGTCATCCCCGGCCCAGCGGCATGAAAGGCACCAGCATGAACGACGCGACACCCGACCAGGCAGTGAGCCCGGCGATCCGAGCCCAGCTCGCCCGCGAGGTTCTCGGCAGATATGCCATTGCCTGCGACACGGGCGACGAGGCTGCCCTTGGAGCGCTCTTCCACCCTGAGGCAACCGCGGTCTATGACAAGGACGCAGATCTGACGGGCAACACGCAGATCGCGGCCTGGGTCATCGGTGCCACGGCCCACCTCGTGTGGCAGCAGCACGCCCTCGGTGTCATGACCGTGGACGTCGACGGTGACCGTGCCACGGTCATCGCCTATCTCACCTCGCACCAGGTTGCAGCCACGACCCCGGACACGGCCATGATGATGAACAGCCGCTACGACGCCGACCTCGAGCTCGTCGACGGCGCGTGGCTGATCCGCAAGCTCCATCTCCTGGTCGGCACGATCGAGCACCGTCCCATCGAGCTCGGCTCCCTGGTGGACACGTCCAAGGCGGTGCAGCATGCCTGAGACACCCCTGATCGAGGTCCTCGAGGGACAGCAGAAGGGCGGCTGCCCGGTCGTCAACTTCGACTTCAACCAGCCGCTGCCGATCCACTCCTACCACGAGGAGCTGGACCGCATTCGCGCGCTCTCGCCGATCGTGTGGAACACCTACGGTGGTGGGTTCTGGATGCTGCTCAACGACGAGACCGTGCGGGACGCGTTCCACGACCACCAGGTCTTCAGCAGCGAGGCCACGATCCCCACGGTCCCGGAGCCCGACTGGCACTGGATCCCCACGATGGAGAACCCGCCGAAGCACAAGCTCTACCGCCGCGTGCTCAACGCGCCGTTCTCGCCGCGCGCGATCCGCGACCGCGAGGACCGCATCCGCGAGCACGCCATCGATTTCATCGAGCCACTCGTGGCGCGTGGCCGCGTCAACTTCGTCGACGCCTTCGCCAAGGAATATCCGACCAAGGTGTTCCTGGAGATCCTCGGGCTGCCGCACGAGGACTCCGCCAAGTTCGTGCCCTGGGTCGAGACCGTGTTCGGGGGCCTCGGCGCGGAGGACGGCGACGCGACCACAGCGATGGCCGATGCACAGGCCGGCATCCGCAACTACTTCGTCGACCTGCTCGACGAGCTCAAGACGAACCCGCGCGAGGACGACTTCTTCACCGACCTGTCCCGCGCGAAGATCGGCGACGAGGCGATCACCGATGAGGAGTTCCTGAACATCTGTGGCGTCCTGGTCCTCGCCGGCCTCGACACGGTCAAGAGCCAGCTCGGCTACATGATGCTGCACCTGGCCGAGAACCCCGACGACCGTCAGCGCATCATCGACGAGCCGGAGCTGATCCCGGTCGCCGTCGAGGAGATGGTCCGCGTCTATTCGATCGTGATGGACGGACGCAAGATCGTTCAGGACACCGAGTTCCACGGCTGCCCGATGAAGGCCGGAGACATGGCCATGCTGACCGTGCCGTCGGCGACTCGCGACGAGACGAAGTACGCCAACCCGGGGAAGGTCGACTTCAACCGGACCGACGCGACGGGTCACCTGGCCTTCGCGGCCGGACCGCACAAGTGCCTGGGAACCCACCTGGCGCGCCGCGAGATGAACATCGCGCTGGAGGAATGGCACAAGCGCATCCCGCACTACCGGGCGGTCGAGGTCGACGCGCTCCGCGAGACTGGGCCGCAGCTGGGTCTCGAGGAACTCTGGCTCGAGTGGGACGTCGCCGAATGACGTCTGTGCGCAGTCGCGAGGTCCACCTGGTCAGGAGACCCCAGGGCGGCACCCCCCAGCCGGACGACGTGACGATCGAGACCGTCGACGTCGAGGCCGGCGCCGGGCAGGTGCTCGTCCGCAACACCGTGATGTCGGTGGAGCCCTACATGCGGGGGCGCATGTCCGAGAGCGCGTCGTACGTCGACCCGTATGAGCTCGGAGCGCCGATGGAGGGGCACGCCACCGGCGTCGTCCAGTGGTCCGACGTCCCCGACGTCCCCGTCGGCTCGGTCGTCGTCCACCAGTTCGGATGGCGCGAGTATGCCGCCCTCACCCCCGAACAGCTGGAGGTCGTCGATGTCGACGGGCTCAAGCCGACCGACCACCTCGGCGCGCTCGGCCAGACCGGCATGACCGCGTGGGTCGGCATGAACGTCATTGCTCGGGTGCAGCCCGGCGACACCGTGTTCGTCTCGTCCGCAGCGGGTGGGGTGGGCGCGATCGCCGGCCAGCTCGCCAAGGTCAAGGGATGTACGACGATCGGCAGCTGCGGATCACCTGACAAGGTCGAGGCGGTCGTGAAGGACTTCGGCTTCGACACGGCATTCGACTATCACGACGGACGGGTCCGTGACCTGCTGCGCGACGCCGTCGAGCAGGTCGGTCGACCCGGCCTCGACGTCTACTTCGACAACGTCGGCGCCGATCACCTCGAGGCCGCGATCCGCGAGATGAACGAGCAGGGACGCATCGCCCTCTGCGGAGCTATTGCCGTCTACAACGCCACCGAGCCGGTCCCCGGGCCCCGCAACCTGCTGCTG